>JACQGJ010000477.1 GCA_016199605.1 Armatimonadota bacterium
CCCGGATGTTTGGGTAATCCCTTGTGGTCTTTATCGTATTCGTAGGCCCGAAAGGAGGTGAACCCCATGAGAGCGCCGGGGTGATTCGGGATCGGAGCGCTGCCTGGCGGAACTATCCAGTAGAAATGAACGGCACCGCCTCCACTCTTCGTCTCTCCATGAGTGATACACGGGTCGAAGCTGAGCGTGGGTTGCAGCCAATGGACCACAATCCTCGTGGAATAGGTCTCCTCCGCCTGCGTCTGACCCGTCGCGGTTCCTTGCGCCCCGAGAGCCGAAGCCGTGACGGTGAAGCTGCTGTTTGCCGGCTGCGTGTTGGATGAGAGCAGGACGAGGGTCGCCGCACCGTTGACCGTCGTGGCGGCGAGGGTTCCGGGTGTGGCGGGATTGGCCCCCTCGAAGCTGCCCCAATCGGTGGTGAAGGTGACCGTCGTGCCGTCGGGCGGGGGTTGACCGTTGTCGGTGACAGTGGCGGAAACAGTCGACGTGCTCTGACCGTCGGCGGTGATGAGGGTAGGCGTGACGGCGACGCTGATCGTCACTCCGCCGAAGCCACCGGTGAAGGTGAGACTGCACGTTCCCGTCGCGCTGGTGGAAGTAGCGGTGATCGTGGGGGTCGCTGCCTGCGTGCCGGAGGTCAAGGTTGCGGTGGCGATTCCCTGGACGTTGGTCATTGCCGAGGTGGGTGTTAAAGTCCCCGCGGGGGTCTGGAAGTTGATCGTCTGCCCCGCCATCGGCTGATTAGTCCCGTCCATCAGCGTGGCGGTGATGGTGGATTGCGACGCTCCGTCCGCAGTCAACGTTGCCGGGTTCGCGGTAACCGTCAGCGTGGGAGCTGGCGCCGGGGGCGGGGCGGTGAACGTGACGCTGCACGTTCCCGTCAACCCGCTGGAGGTGGAGGTGATCTGGGCGGTTCCGGCGGTCGTGCCGGAAGTCAGGGTAACGCTGGCGTTGCCCTGAGCATTCGAGGTTGCCGAGGCGGCAGACAGCGTTCCCGCGGTCGTCGTGAAGTCAACGACGTGATCGGCGACCGGCTGGTTGTTGACATCGGTCAAGGTCGCGGTGATCGTTGATTGGGCGGCATTGTCTGCGACGATGCTGGTCGGTGTGGCGGAGACGCTCAAGTTCGCCACGGATGGCGGAGGCGGAGGCGGGGAAGCAGTGGTGGCGCTCACCTCATTGGATCCGCTGGACAGCCCGCCTGTGTCGAAAACGAAGACGCGATAGTAAACGGCCGTCGTTGCCGTAAGGCCGGTGTCGGTGAAAGCACACGATGCTTGATTCTGGATACTGGATACAAGCGTTGAGGCTTCGGTGACTCCGGGGGTGGTGGAACGGTAGAGCTTGTACGACTGAAAGTCGGCGTCGCCGTTCTGGGACCAGGACAGGTCGAGGGTGGTGTCGGTGATGTTGGTAGGAGTGTTCAACGACACTGCGGTCGGCGGGTTGTTGACCGTGGTGTAGTCCACCACCAGTTTCGGTCGAAGGGTCGCGTCCCCGCCATAGTCGCCGCTGTAGAACTGAACGTTGTTGGGCGGCGAGCCGGAGGACTGTTTGACAACAACTCCGTTGTTCGTGACCGACCCATTGCACCAGGAAGCGACAAGGGAAGTGATCGTCCAGCTTTTCCAACCTGTGGAGTTGACAGCCACCGAGCTGACGGCGGTAGCGTCAGAAGACGGCTGACTGTTCCAGTTAACCGCCGCCTCATCCCAGGTCGAAGTCACCTTGTAGGCGGAAGCCGTCTGCGCCCCTCCCGCTGCCTGACTGACGTACAGCGACAACGTAGCGGAGTTGATGGTAGCGCCCGCGGGAATGGAAGAAAGGTCGAACTGAACGAAGGACCGCTTTTCGCTGCCGCCGAAGTCAGGCCCCTGTCCGCTGGCCAGCGCCGTGTTGGAGCCGTAGTTTGCGCCCGCGGTCATCTGACCGACGAAGGCATCCTGGCCTTCGCCGCCGGGCTGGAGCGTGACTATATCAGCGCGCAGCATGGCGCAAGGCGTGAAGAGCAAGGGGCAGAAGGTGACGAGGAGTAACGGGGCAAGGGGCGAGGTCGCCCGAGCGGGGAACTGTTGTCACTGACCTTCGATACGCGTCCATCGTTGAGACCACCTCCGGACCTGAAAGATTACGGAAAGCTGAACCTCATTCGATGACTGCTGCTACCGACATGGATTATACCCCAATCTCTCCCGCGCGTAACGGGTATTATTGAACAAGTTCTTTTGGTGCCAATATACGATAGGTATTCCACGCGGGTTTAGGGATCCAGGGAACCGATTTGGTTGACATGACCTCTATGCCCTCCTACAATGCCCAGACCTGACAGTTGCAGGGAACGTACGCGTCGGCGGGGAGGACCACAAACTCTCGATCTTTTGCTCGATGAGGTCGGCGCTGGTATCGGGATGTAAAATCGCCGCGGAACTGGCCCGGAGGGAGGGATTGCCCGTGGCTCTTCGGGCACGCCGCGGAGAGTTGTGTGAAAGCTCTGGAGACCTCATCAATCTCCTGAACGACGTCTGCTTCAGCAATTTCCACGTGGCGCTGGATACGGCTCTGATGAACTGCGCAGAGGAGTTCCTATACGCGGCGAGAAAGGTCATCGACCTACCCAGACTCTCGGGGAGGGTCGCTCTGGTCTACGCCGCGGACAGTGACGGTCGGTGCTTCCGCCAGCTTCCTCTCCGGAGCGGTACTGAAGCAGGAGGTATCGACTGGGACCAGTTCGTCGAGGTGTTGCGCTTACCCCTCTTTGCCGAGAGCAAACCGTACCGGGGGCCCTTTGTGCTGGAGGTAGACGATCCCGACCTCGACGGAAATCTGTTGACCTCTGCCCACCGGGCGCAGAGTTTGTTGTCGTCCCACGGAATTCCGTGGCTGATCTGAATCCCCTTCGTCAGACAAAAACGCGATAGCGACGTCAGTGATTCGGCTGCTCACGGAGACAGGTGAATCAAGTCGCCACTGCCTTCTCAACCTTACTGGTTGTGGCTACTTCTCCAGGATCGCCCTCACCTGTTTGAGCAGATTCTCCGGCGTTGCCGGCTTGTCGATAAATCCTTGCACCGGGAGGAACTCGCCTGGCTGGTAGGTTCCGTCCGCCTGATCTGGATATACTCTGAGCTTGGTCTTGTCGTGAATGGCGGTGACCATCAGGATGGGCGTCTCGGCAACGCTCCGGTCCGAGTGTTGGCGTAGTTGCCACACAAAGTGAAATCCCTCTGTGCCGTCCGGCATCATCACATCCAACACGATGGCGTCCGGAGGTTCTGTTTCGACTTTCCCCATCCCTTCTTCCGCGCTGGAGGCCGATACTACCTGATAGCCCGCTCCCTCAAGGACCAGTGACATCGCCTCGGTAATGTCCGGATCGTCATCCACGATGAGGATCTTCGCTTGTTCTGCCATGACTCCCTCACTCCCTCACTACAATTCGCTCCGTCATACGAACTTCACATCCAACAAATGTGCCGAACACGAAATACACGGATCGTACGCCCGCACCAGCATCTCCAGCATGAGCCGGATTTCGTCCTGCGATCTGTCGAGAATCTGCGGGACCAAAGCTCGCATGTCGTCTTCGATGTTCGCAAAGTTCTGCCCGGTGGGTATGACCAGGTTCGCTCCGGTGATCGTTCCGTCCCCATCGACCGTATACTCGTGAAAGAGCGTTCCGCGAGGCACGTCTGCTGCCCCGGCTCCTGTCCCTGCTTTCACCTCAACGTGCCGGTCTTCCTCTTTCAGGCCGTTGTCCAGAATCTCGTCGATCAACTCGACGGCGTCCTCGGTGCAGTGGACGCACTCCACCACCTGGGCGACGCTGTTCATGAACGGATTGCACGAGGTCCGCTTCAGCCCAAGCTCCTCGGCCGCCGCCTTCGCCGCGGGATGCAGAGCCTCGTAGTTGTTCTTGAACCTGGCGAGGGCGCCGACCATGTACGAATCCCTCGAGGACTTGGCGTGCTTCCCGGTGGAATGATCCGGGACCCATTCGTGAATCCGTGACCGGTATTCGGGAACCGGGATCTCCCAGCCCTCGGAGGACTTCAGGCTGCCCAGAATGTACGCGTATTCCCGACCGTGATCGGTCAGCGAGATGTACTCCGTGTCACGCTCAAAGCTCGGCAACGACAAGTTCCTCAGGAGATCGACGATGGTGTGCAGATCGTCTCGTGACGCGACCAGGCGCTTCTGAAGATCCTTCAGGTCCGCGGGTTTGGGAAGACACGTGAAGCCGTTGACCGCGCAAGCGATAGGATGAATGTGCCTGCCACCGATGGCGCAGCAGATATCGTTTCCGAGCCGTTTGACCCGCAACGCCAGCTTGACTACCTCGGGATGCGTCTCCACCAGGGGAATGACGCTTCCCACGCCAAGGAGGTCGGGGGCGACGAGATAGAGGACGTGCAGGTAGTGGCTCTGCAGCATCTCACCATGGAAGCCCAGCTTCCTCAGCCGGACCGTCTGCTCCGACGGCATAATCCCAAAGCAATTCTCCATCGCGTTCAACGAGGCGGTTGTATGTCCCCAGGAGCAGATGCCGCATATCCGGGAGGTAATGTGGGACGCCTCGTCCCACTTCCGGCCACGCAGCATGGCTTCATAGAAGCGCGGAGCCTCGACAATGTCGAGCCGCAAGTCCTCGATCTCACCGTTCGTCACGTTGAGGACGATGTTTCCGTGTCCCTCGACACGGGTGATGTGACGGACGTTGACATTCACGTTGGCTGACACGTTACTGTCCCTCCGTTTCCCCGACCGCCAGTTCCAGACCTGGGTAGCCGACGGGTTCTCCCGCTCCTACATACCAACCACCGAACATCCGGAACTCCAGCAGGATGTCTTTCACGGACAGGCCGTGCTCCTGTAAGACCTCCTGCTGCGCGTTGATCTGCGGATCGTCCACCAATCCCCGGCATCCTTCGCACTTCGTTCCGAAAGTGGGGCAAATTGCTTTGCAGCCTGCCCGCGCTATGGGTCCGAGGCATATCTCTCCGAGAAGGAAGCGGCATTCATTCTCTCTCAGCTTGCACTCCACACACACGGGGTAGTTCGGGATGCTCGGTTCTTTGCCCAGCAGCAGCGACTTGGTGACTTCCAGGAATTCCTCCCGGTCGATGGGACAGCCGCGGACATAGTAATCCACCGGCACTACCGCGTCGATGGGCCGGGCTGGAATCGTTTCGTGGACCGCCCACTTGTCTCCATAGACGTACTTGCGGACCTCCGTGAGGTCCTGGAAGTTTTTCATCATGTTGAGACCGCCGGGCCAGGCGCAAGCTCCCAGGGCAATCAGTATCTTTGCCTGAGCGCGGATCTCCTTCAACTCCTCGATATCCCGTTCGGTGGTGATACTTCCCTCAACAAAGGCGATGTCGTAGTCGTCGCTGATCTTGTCCATCGCCTCCCGAAAGTTGACGATCTCAATCGCGCCCAGCAGGTCAAGCAATTCCTCCTCACACTCCAGCACCATCAACTGGCACCCTTCACAACTGGCGAAGCTGAAGAAACCTACCTTCGGTTTGCCGTTACCGTTTGGCATGGCCTGCATCCTTTCTGTTACAATGCCTCATCGAGATTCTTGACCTCCGCGTATGAGAAGACCGGCCCGTCCAGACAGACGTACTTGCCGTTCATCTGGCAGTGACCACACTTACCCAGGCCGCATTTCATCCGCCGCTCGAGCGACATGATAATCTGGTCGTCCACAAGCCCGCGGGCAAGCAGGTCCAGAATCACAAAGCGATACATGATCGGTGGACCGACGACGACGGCCATGGTCTTGGGAGCGTCGATTTTCACCTTCGGGATCAGGGTCGTAATGACCCCAACGTTGCCCCGCCATCCGTTCTCGCCGCGATCAACGGTGGTCAGGAACTCCACATCATCGCGTTGCTCCCATTCTTCCATCTCGTGTCGAAACAGGAACTCGGAGGGGTCCTTGCAGCCGTACAGAATCGCGACTTTACCGAAGTCCCTGCGGTTGTCGAGCACGTACCAGATCAACGAACGTAGAGGGATAATGCCCAGCCCTCCGGCGATGAACAAGACGTCTCGCCCTTGCATCTTCTCGACGGGAAAAGCCGATCCGAAGGGTCCCCGAATTCCAATCTGAGCGCCCGTTTGCAGGCGGTGCAGGGCTTTGGTGACATTGCCCACCGCGCGCACGCACAACTCGAAGCCGTCATCCCGACTGGGGGAGGAGGCAATCGACAGGGGAGCTTCGCCGATGCCGAAAACGGATACCTCGACGAACTGCCCTGGAGCGTGATCCAGTGGATCGCCTTTCTCGAAGCCGATTCGAAACAACTTCTCGTTCTCAGTGAACTGCTCGATGTGCTCAACTTTCGCAATGCGAGGCAGATATACCGATCCTCGTGGTCCTGGCGGTTCCTCCGACACCTCGTACCACCTGTCTTTCTCGAAGAAGCTATCGGCCAACTTCATGGTCTTAAGTTCCTCGCTCTCGTCACGATGTTCGGCGCCCGTTTACCGCGCCGTCGATCACCTTGTTGAGCACTTTGACCGGATTGGCGATGTCCGGCACGCAGTTAACGCTGCACCGCCCGCAGCCGCAGCAGAATACTTTCCCGTAACGCACGGGGAGATACTCGAACTTTCGGTAGAACCGGTGGCGGTACCTGGCCACGCCCTTGGACCGGAAGTTCCCGCCATGGGCCACTTTGGCAAAATCGGGCAGCAGACATCCGTCCCACTGTCTCTCCCGCACGCCCTCCTTCAGAGAGAGGTCCATCCGGTCGAGCACGTCGAAACAATAGCAGGTGGCGCAGGTCACGTTGCACGATCCACACGCGAGACACTTGCTTGCCTGTTCCTCCCACACCGGACTGTTGCGGAAACTTGTCAACGCCAGTGGCAGGTTCTCGGGTTGAGTAGTCAGCTCCAACTGGAAGGACCTGACCTTCTTGTCACGAAAAGCCAGGACCTGGCCCAGCTCGTGGTCGGTCGCCGCTCTCAACCCGGGAGCGTTGTCCAGCAACTCCGCGCCCCGCTCGGTTCCCACTTCCACGACGTAACTCTCGCCGATATCCGTCAGAAACAGATCATACCCATTCTGGGGCGGCAGGTTGGTTCTCATGCTGCCGCAGAAGCAGTGCTCGTCCGGAAGACAATCAATGCCGATGATCGCCAACGAAGCGCGTCGCCTCACCCAGTGGTCGTCAGGCCGGTCACTTCCCAAGGAAGTTTCGAGCATCTGCAACGCGTGCAGGTCGCACGGGTGTAGACCGATCACGACTCTCACGCACACCTCAAGTGCATCACGGGTCGTCACGTCGTCAGCAGTCGAAAACCGAAGAAGCTCTTCGCGCTGTGGGAAGCAATACTTCTTGGGCGGGAGAATAGTCCTGAGGTAGGTTGAGTCCGGGCAGAGTTGATCGGGACTCTCCAGGTCGGCGTAAACGTGATGCTTCCCTTTTTGTACGACTCCGCTCACCGGGTATTGCTGCATCAGGTTAACGACGAAGCCTCTGAAGTCATCTTTCGCCAATGTCTTCCGGTCCATGCCTGGAAGCCCTCCTCACAGGTTTTTAGTCTCCGATAGTTGCCCGAACCGTCAGGATCGGGAATGGCAGAGAGCCTTTGGTGTCTCCCCAGGTGAGTCCCAACTCCACCGGTCCTCCCAACAAGCGTCTCACAAGGAATTTGCCCGAAGCCTTACCCCCAGTCTGTGCAGCAGCGGAGGGCGATGGGGTAGATTATCTTGTTTGGGGCTGGAGTCACTCCAAAAGGTTCCGCGACACCTTTCTCACCTCCGCTGGCTGTTGACACCCTGTGGCACGGAATGACAGGACCGCCCGTAGGGTTTAACTTTTGTTTAATGGACTGTCTGACTCGTTGGTCTTTGTTTGGATCGCTGACCGAGTTTGAGGGGTATGGAGAGTAGGTTGAGGGGCAGCGGGAAGGAGAACGCGGAAAGTCGTTCCCTTGCCGTTCACGCTTTCAACATCGATGGAGCCCTGGTGGGACTCGACGATGCTCTTGACGATGGAGAGACCAAGTCCCGTTCCCACCGGATTGAAATGCCGGGCGCCGTTCGAACGGTAGAACTCATTGAAGACTCGCGAAAGATCCTCCGGGTCGATACCGATGCCAGTATCGCTAACCTCCACCTTCAACTTCTCTTCCTCTTGTGAAACCCTGAGTTGCACCCGCCCACCCTCGGGAGTGTACTTGATGCCGTTGGAGAGCAAATTGGTCAGGAGTTGTTCCACCCCTTCGGCGTCGCCAAACACCGGGGACAAACCGGGCTGAAGATCGGCTTCGAGAGTCACCCGCTGACTTTGGGCCCGGGAGGTGAGCAGGTCGAGGACTTTGTCGGCGACGGTTTGCAGGTCTACGGGCTGAAACTGCTCTGGCAGTGTGACATTGCGGGACCGCAGGAGGATCAACAGGTCATTCACCATGCGCAACAAGCCCCTGATCCGGTTCAGCGAACGCTCCACCAACTCCTGCCGTTTCATCTCCTCGGTGACCACTTTTTGAGCAACGAGAGTGAGCATGCTCTCGATCGCGGCCAGGGGTGACCTCAACTCATGAGAGACTTTGCGCATATACTGAGTCTGAAGGCTTTGTGTATAGGACAGCATGTCGAAGGCTTCCCTGAGCTTGTCATTTTGACCGGCAAGCTGCACAGACAGGGAAAGAACGGCCCGCTCATGCTCCCTCAGCCGCCGGGTAATGGAAGTGGCCATGTAGACGGAGATCGCGACTGTCGTGGTGAACACCGCCTGGAGGGCCAGCACGTACACCGTTCCATTCAGCTCTGCCGGAAGGAAGTTCCTCAGGTGGATGTGAGGAATCAATCCGGTCCCTTCGGCCACAGCCATGCCGTTGAACAGGACAATCGCGAGCAACGATTGTAGATAGGTCGCCCTCGGCGAGAGCAGGATACTGGCGATAATAATGTGAAAGATGAAGTAGAACGCGAAGGGGTTCTCGGCCCCGCCGGAGTAGTGTAGCAGCAACGTCAACGCGATAAGGTCCAGGGCGATCTGAAGGTTTGCGAACAGACTGGAACGGCGGACAGAGCCAGGACTGTCGTGAAGTCGAGTGCCTGTGGCCACAAGCTGACAGACGAGGTTGTACAACGCCAAGAAGGCGACCAGACCCAGGAGAGGCACAAACGGCGCCCCAAGCTTCAGCACAAGATTTCCAAAGAGTAGGGTCGCGAGGGTTCCCGCCGCTGCAAGCCACCGGAGGTGGATGAACCACAGAATTCGGCGGGACAACTCTTGCTCGACGGAAGTACCGGGTTGCATGGCAAGCCTCACACCGTGGAGTTCTCAGAGACCGTACGCGTTGGTGGGGAGGACAGCAAACTCTCGATCTTTTCCTCGATGAGGTCCGCGGCCGTGAAAACGCTTGCCGCAACGGCAGGAGTCAAGTCCATCGAGAGATCCATGGAATCTGGTTGGATGCAGCAAAGGAAGATGCTCAGCCTCTTCCCCAGCTTCCCGGCGAGAGCCAGAACCTCGGCGACACCTGCCTGGTGAAGCGAGGTCAACATGAGAGCGCTTGACTGCGCCACTTCTTCAGGGAGGAACCACCGAACCGTTCCCGGCTTCTCGCCCATCTCGGCTGCGTCGACAATGATCAGGTACTCGGTTTCATCGAAGGCATACAGCAAATCCAATCCCGCGGTTCCAGACTCCACCACCTCGACTGCCTGTCGAGGGCCACGGCAGAGTAATTCCTCGGCAACCCTGACACCCACCCCGTCATCCGAGCGGAGGAGGCTGCCAACGCCAACCACACGGACGCTAATCTCCATATCTGAAGACCCCCACGGGGAGATTACACAATTGCTGCCGATTCACCGTGACGAAGAGGGAGAATCGGACGATGAAAAAAACAAGCCCTGAGTAACTGTCAGACGGGGTTGTCGGTTGGGCCCGGATTGGCGACAGGAACCAGTTCGGCCGGGTGCCCGTATTCTGCGGCGTACACCCGGTTCTTGCCCTGGGATTTTGCCTGGAGCAGTGCCGCATCGGCAGAAGCCAGGAAGTCGCTAACCTCCATGTGGCCCTGGTGGGCGGTGGAAACACCTCCACTCACTGTCAAGTGATGGTCTCCGTATCGTTCGACTTTGAAACGGTGATTCTCGATTGTGGCTCGCAGTCGATCTGCAGCGTTCTTGGCCCCTTCGTAGTCAGTGTGAGGGAGGATGACAAGGAACTCCTCACCCCCGTATCGGGCGGGGATGTCCGACGTCCTCACGTTTTCCTTGATCAGGTCGGACAGCTCGCGGAGGATGTCGTCTCCTTCGAGGTGCCCGTACGTATCGTTGTATTTTTTGAAGTCATCGATATCGAAGATGTAGATCGATAGCGAGACCCCATGGCGCTCTGCCCGGCGACACTCTGCCTCCAGCCGACGGTCGAGGTAACGTCGGTTGTAGAGTCCTGTAAGCCCATCGGTCTCCGCGAGCGATTTAAGCTCGGCGACCATGCGAGAGTTCTGGATGGAGGCGGAAGCCTGACCTGCGAGAAGGCACAAGAGCTTCAAGTCGTTGTCTTTAAAGGGCTCTCGATGTCCCGTCGAGCTGACATTGAGGACCCCGATCGTCTGCCCCCGGGCGCTGATGGGGACTGACAGGCTGGAGATGATCTGATTGTTTTTCGCGAGATGCTGAAAGCGCGAGTCTCTACCGAGGTCCCCAAGCATCACCGGCTCCCCGGTTTCAAACACATAACCCGCGATGCCTTCGCCCTTTTTTGTTCGCGCTGTCCGCACCACTTCCTCAGGCAGCCCGCGAGCCGCTCGAATGGTCAACTCGTCCTCACTGGTTTCGGCCAACATGAGGGAACCCCGGTCGGCGTCCGTCTGGTCGATCCCCAGGTCGAGGATCATTCTCAAGAGCTTGTCGATGTCAATCTCGTTCATCAACTCGCTGCTGATCTCATACAGGCCCCGCAGGCGACTCAAAGCCGCGCGCGCCTCTCGCTCCCGTTCCGCCTCGCGCACCAGGAAGTCCACGAAACAGGCGGTCAGAAAAAAAAGCCCCATCCTCGCGACGAACCAGGTCCCGGCCAGACCTCCCTTCGAAAAAGCTCCGGCGTGACCAAGCAGCAGGCAGTACAGGACCGACACAATGGCGGCGCTGCCAAGACCAGGCTTCCAACCGTAAACCAGGCTCGTGCTGGCGATGACGAAAACGTAGAAGAGGTATAGATTGGGGGTTGCGGGTTCCAGCAGGTGAGTCGCCCAGGAGATGAGCAGGACGTCGATCAGACGAAGGAGGATTCCCGGATACCATTCATACTTCTCGTAGAGCCGGGGAAACGAGCAAATGCGGATAGCCGGGAGGCTCCACGCGAAGACCAGAATCGCGAGGACGAGCATGACGACGGCCTTCACCTCGCCGGCGACTGATAGCCAGGCTGCCAAAAAAACGGGCCATCGTATATAAGAGATGATCCACTCGAATTTTCTCTGTCGTTCGCCAGACAACCTGTTTCAGTCTCCTCTGCGCCTAATCCGCCAACGCGACGATGGCGTCAATCTCGATCCCCGAGTCTTTCGGCAGCCGCGTAACTTGAACCGTGGCCCGCGCCGGGGGGTTCTCAGGGAAGAACGTGGCATAGGTGTCATTGATCTCCTGAAACCTGTCCAGGTCGCTGACGTAAAGGGTCACCTTCACGACGTCGCGGAGCGAAGCGCCGGCGCTCTCGCAGATCGCTTGAAGATTCTTGAGAACCTGTTCAGTCTGAGATCGCAGCGATCCCACCAGTTGCTCCCCGGTTTCTGGATGGATCGGGATCTGCCCCGAGATGAATAGAAATCCCCCGGACTTCACAGCCTGCGAATAGGGGCCAATCGCAGCGGGAGCTTGGTCAGTAGCTATGATCTCTTTCAAGGTAGTCTCCTGATGGGCGATCAAGCGGAACGATGCCGACCGCTCAACCTGAGAGAATTGTGCCTGATTCTACAGAAAAACGCGCTTCAATACAATGAGTGTCATCAAGGCGGCGAACAACAGCGCCAGTCCAATGATCCTCCGCCATTCCTGCGGGGGCAGGTGGGCATCACGAGCGTGAGCGGCAAGAAGTCCGGCTGCCATGAAAGGCAGAGCCGGAAGGCCCTGTTTTCGCAGGAGAAGAGCCAGGAAGCCGAGGATAAACGAAAGGGCCATGGCTGCCAGCGTCTTGCGATCGTCCCACCCCTGCTTTCTGACACCGACAAAGTAGAGGGTCAAAAAAACGAAGTCGCCGACGCCGATCGTGGGCACGATCCCCCCCCTGCTGATCAGACCCCACTGATAGGTGAGGTAATAGACGGCCTCGGTCTCGACCAGGTGCTTGGTCGGGCCAGCGAAAACACTGTAAGTATCCGCAATGGCGCTGACGAGGGCAGCCAGGAAAAGGTAACTCGCCTGGCGAAGCCCTTTCGCGAGCAATCCCCCGCATCCCACGGCCACAGTGAGCAATCCAAGGTTCGCCAAGCCGATCAGAGCGGGGGTCAAAACCCGTCCGGCAACTCCGACAGTTCTCAGGTAGCCGGGCAGGAAATTTCCGGCAACGTCCACGGCTCCCCCTATGACGACGAGACCAAACAGCCTCCGCCAATCACTGGTCAAGCCGGAGAAGCTGTAAACCAGATAGATCGCAACGAGCGCTCCAACGATCGTCGAGAAGAGCAGGAAACCGAGGTTGGGTGGGCCGGGTGATTTCGTGGCTCCGACGGCAAACGAGCCGTAAAGAACCGCGTAGGCGACGAGAGGGGCGACCCCTGAACTGAGTCCATGAAGTCTGGCCTCTCCGAGGTGGGTGGATCCGGCGTCCTCAATCATGCTCCCACTGCTCGCTTCAACTCGGCGAGGGATTCGGAGAGGGGTTTATCCTTCCGAAACAGACTGGAGGCGCTCACGAGCACGTTGACCCCCGCTGCGACTGCCAGCGGAGCCGTTTGTGGATTGATACCCCCGTCGATTTCAATGTCGAAGTTGAGTTGTCGCGCTTCGCGAATCAGCCTCAGTTGCTCGACCTTGGGAAGCACTCCTGCAATGAACTGCTGTGCAGAGAATCCCGGATTCACGCTCATCACGAGGACCTGGTCGACCTCGGTGAGAACCGGCTCGATGGCCGTCACCGGCGTGGAGGGGTTCACAACAACCGACGGCTTTGCTCCTCCGGACCGGATCATCTGTAGCGTTCGGTGCAGATGAGGACAGGTTTCGACGTGGACCGAAATCAGGTTCGAGCCGGCAGTCAGAAAGTCCTCGAGGTAGCGTTCCGGCTCGACGATCATGAGATGCGTGTCGAAGGGGAGCGACGTCAGGTCTCTGACCGCTCGCTGGATCAAGGCCCCGAAACTGATGTTCGGCACGAACCGGCCATCCATCACATCGAAGTGCAGCATGTCGATGCCAACTGCCTCCACTTCCCGCACGACGGCGCCCAATCGAGAGAAATCCGCGCTCAGGACGGAAGCCGAGAACTTGAGGGGAAATCGGGCCCGGTCAGGCATCAGAGATCCCTCCCGGGGTCCCTTGGAGGAGGGTCAGGGGAAGTCGTCAGGCCGTGTGTATCGCCTGGAGACGAGGACGTTGGAGCTTTTTCACGGTCAGATTCCGTCGGTCGATCCGGGAATCGAGGGCTGTCCGCCTGGATCCCATACGATACAACCTGGTTCTCCGCAACAGCCTCCACCAAGTCCTCCAAGGCCTTTGCGATGCGGTTGAGGGTCACCAGAAAGTAGGTGATAACACCAATGACCAGCAGGCCCATCGCGCCGCTGAAAAGGAAAAAGGAAAGACTGAGCGCCGCCGAGACCTTCGATCCAGTTTCCACTACTGCACTCCC
>JACQGJ010000041.1 GCA_016199605.1 Armatimonadota bacterium
CACTCTCCCTCAGCGCATCGCGCACGCGATCTGGAATGCGAGGCTGAACGATGCCGACTGCGTCCTCGACCTGCACTGCTGGACTTCCACTCACAGCGCGCTCGCCTGGGGGACGGCGCAATCCAGGGCTTTTGTGACAGCCTTCGGTTTCCCGTGGTTTGAGATTCACGACGAAAGTGCCGTTCAACCAGGAATGCTCGAAGCCGCTTGCCTCGCCCACGAGATTCCATGCGTCGTGTGCGAGTTGACTCCGCAGGACACCGTTGATCCGCAAATGGTGGACCACGGCTGTCGTGGCATACTGAATCTCGCGAAGCACCTCGGTATCATTGAAGGCGATTTGGAGATGCCGCCCGTTCGTTACGAGTTGGGTTGTGAGCAGTCCGTATCGGTTGTCGCCCGGAAACCTGGGCTGGTCGTCGCGGCCCACCGACCTGGAGACGTGATCGACAAAGGCGAATCCGCCGCGGAGTTGATTGACCTCGAAACACTACGCTGCCTCCAACAGGCGGCCCCTCCCGAACGTATGATTCTACGTAGCGTTGGCTGCACCTGGGGCACGGGTCAGCTCGGCTACAACGTCGTGCGAGACGGTGAGACGATTGCGAGGTTCAGCGGGATCGTCCGGGAATTCTCGGACAAGGATGAGGGATGATGATACCCCGCCTCGAGACGGACATGTTGGGACAACCCGTCCACGGACGCTCCTTTTACGAGTGCGTCATCGGGCCGAGTTCCGCAGGCGACGGCTGGAGCGCCTATTGCCTCTACAAAGACCACATCGTCCGTCGCGACCCATGGACCATCTACGAGATTGACCTCCAGACGGAAGAAGTTACCCCTTACCACGGCCAGCTCTGCGATACGTGGTTCCTTTTCGCAATGCCGGACGGGTGCATCTATACTTTTCCAGAAGACACTGACGACCCGAGCGGCCCCAAGGGCTATGTGGCGCGCGTCAACCCAAAGAAAAAGAAGCTCGAAATATTCGGTCCAGGATCACCGGATAGTTGGAACTACTGCTGGTGCTGGGGGCCCGATGACTTCATATACATCGGTGGCTGGAGGTTGCATCATGCGATGCGGTTTGACCCGAGGACAGGCGAGTTCGTGGATTATGGCGTCCAGGGGCCGGAGTGCCGCGGTGGCATTTATCACACCGCCTGTGATGGAAAGTTTCTCTACACCACGATGGGACGTGAGCCGTTCTACCTCCTGGCGATGAGCCTCGAAACAAGAGAACAGGAGATTTTGCTCCAACTGCCCTATCCCGAGCGACTGGTTCTCGAATCACGACAGGACGGCGTGTTCGCGCGGCGAGAGAAGCAGCCTTGGGCTACCGGGGAGACCGAGGTTCTGGGGTACTGCTCTCTGACAAACAAAGTCCTTACAGAGATTTCAGATTGGCCGGAACCCGAACCGCATAAAGAAGCACCGGGCAGCATAGTGAAGCCCAAAGTCTTGAGTGAGCGTGAACCGCCAATGTGCCGCGCCGATGGAACGGCTACGCTGTGGTATCAGTCGCAAGGGGAGGATTGGAGGTCGGTCACCTTCGTTGCCGGATCAAGCCCCAGTTATCTGTTCCGTCTTGGGACTTTCGGCGATGGCAAAGTCGTAGGCGCCTCGGAGGACCCGTATAACCTTTTTCAGTATGACCCGATCACGGGTGACTTCACGGTTCTCGGAGCGCCCTACGGCTTACATGTGTACGCCTTCCAAGGCTGCGGCGGCAAGGGCTACTTCGTCGGCTACTCGGGTGCGCCGGTGTATGAGTGGGACCCCGGTCGTCCCTGGACCTGTTTGCCAGCCACTCCGGACAGCGCGGTCCCAGACGCGAGGTCACCCGAGGCCAACCCGCGTCTGGTCGCATCGATGGAGAACCAGCGCCGCGCCTACGATATCGTCCTCGCCGCGGATGGTCGGCTGTATGTTCCCTGCTCCGCGTATGTCGAGGCCTTGCCCGGAGGATTGTTGGGCTGGTATGATCCGCGAACCGGCGAGGCGGGTGGCACACGTGACGGTTTCGAGGAGTATCGTGGTTTCGATGCTGAGACCTCCGACGGAGGCCGCTATGTGGTTTGCACAACCGTTCCGTGGCCCACACCCGAGTTCTCAGGCGACGCCATGCTGGTGTCCTACGATACCACCGAGCACGAGGTCATCGGGCGTGTGCCAATCCTGCCAGGTTCCGGTGAGCAGAGCCCTCTCGTCGAATGGCGACCTGGGTTGGTGGTTGGCTATATCGCCGATCTTGACGCCGACAACTTCGCTTTCTACCTTTTCGATGTGCGTCAACAAAAGGTAGAAGTGGGTCTGCGACAAGAAGGCAACCTGCACGGGAAGCTGCTGAAGCTGCCAGACGGTATGATTGGCTTCCTTGAGGGCGACGTGGCCTGGTGTCTGGACCCGGACACGTGGAGGGCTTCACCTTTCGGCCGGCTGCCGCGTCCACCGAGAGATTGGATGGTTCTGGGACAAGACCTCTACTTGGTTCTCAACACTCACGCGGCGCGGGTGAGGGATATTCACGCGGGTGGTGCGACAAGCCCACGGATGTGATGACGAAGGGGGACTACAACACTATGCGCTTGGTTCAGCTCTGCCTTGCCGTGTCTGTATATGCACTGGGGAGACCTCTTTTCGCACAAAACCCGGTTCCCAACGCCAGCTTCGAGGAAGCCGGCGGGTGGGCTACTCCGAGCGAGCATCATCCCGAAAAGGTGACGTTTGATCGGACCACCGCTTTTGACGGCGGGGCGAGTCTCAAACTGGATGGACGGGGAGGCAAGTATTTCATCGACAGCCATTGTGGGGGGGCAGGTCTCCGGCCCGGGAAAACGTATTCGGTTCGAGTGGCTATTCGTCGAACGACTACGGAAGGCCACGTCACCTTTTCCGTGCTCGAGAAAGGCGAAGGGCCGGGGTGGAGGAGCACGTTCTCATTTGGGAACAAAGGATCGAAGGGCAAGGATCGGTGGGAGTATTTCAGCGGAACGTTCAAAGTACCTGCGGATACCAGGGAGAGGCTGCTCATTCTCTACAACGTAAACAGCGGCGGCGTTGTGTGGTTTGACGACATCGAGATTGTGGAGATTCCTGAGGGGGCTGATCCATTCGCGTGGACCTGCCGGCGCGTCAAAGAGGCTCCGAAGATCGACGGCCAGTTGGAGGAGTGGCAGAGCGCGGACCAGGCGGTGGGCTTTATGGTCGCTGGGCCAGCGGCGGTCTGCCCGATGAAATCCAACTTCGAGACGCGGGTCAGCCTTCTGTATGATGATCGAAACCTCTATGTGGGAGCGATGCTGAAAGAGCCGCCTGGGTACAAGCGCCACACTGTTGCCACGGGGCGGGATTTGGCGGTTTACAGCGATGATGAGCTGGAGGTTTTTCTGTCCCCCGGTCTGGCGAGGAATGAGTATTTCCACTTTTGCGTGAATGCCGCGGGCGCGCTGTATGATGCGTACAAAGCCGCCGACCGTCGGGACGTGGGTGATGTTTCGTGGAACTCAGAAGCTGTTGTCAGGACAGCTTCGGTGGCCGGTGGCTGGAGTGTGGAGATGGCTGTGCCGCTCAGCAACCTGAGAGGTCTCCAGCCCGCGGAGGGGGCCGTTTGTACGGTGAACTTCTGTCGCAACCTGCGCGCCGCGGCTTCCCTCACTTCCTGGGCGCGCCTCGCTCCGGACAGGGGTTTCCACACACCGGAAGTTTTCACGAAAACGGTGTTCTCAGACAAACCCGATGTGAAGCCGACGGTGATATCGAACTACCAGTGGTTGCGGGGTGAGGGACTCCTCACAAACCCGGATTTCTCGCAACGGGATGAGTCGGGCAAGCCTTTGTTCTGGGAGTGGAAGAACAACACTTTGGTCCAGCAACTTGAGACCGGACCCTACCCGTCGGGGGCGCGCTTCGCCCTTTTGATCGTGGCTCCCGAGTTGTCCGTGGGCCGCGTTGAGCTTGCCTATCGGACTGTCCCTGGCGAGACCGCGGTTGCAGTAGCCAACGTTGAACCTGCCGGGGGCGGTATGAAAAAGGCGAGCTTCGTGCTCGCCGAAAATGCTGTCTCCCTCACGCAGTTTTCTCTTACGTGTCAAGACAAGCATTATCCCTTCTCCCTACAACTGAGCACTGCTGAGTCGAGGACTTTTATCCACAAACAGAAAGCGCTTGTGGGATTCTACAACGAGAATAACCAGGACGTTATTCCCAGGGATACTGCGGCTTCCTTTGCCATCTATCCCGAAGCGGGAATTGTGCGCGGGTTGCCGCTCCCGTTCCTTTTCAACTCCATTCAGACCTTTGGCGAGACGACGGGCACGACCCTTGCGTACCGCGGGAAGAACCGCAACTATCGTCTGATTTTAGATTTGCCGAAGGGCATCGAAATCTACTCGGTTGGCTTGTACACTTGCACCTTCGCAGGTCCAAAGGCGAGAGGTCCAGAGCCCAGTTTGTACGGCAACGACTATCACCGGTTTGTTGTTCCTTACCACTGTCTCTCGCCCCACGGACAACTGCCGCTGTACCTGACTACTTCGCTGCCACCGGGTCAGAAGAAGCCGGGCTACTATTACCTCGAATGGGACGGGGGAAAACAGGCGACGGAACAGTTTGGCGTAAGGGTATACGAAAAGCCGAGGGTTGCGGCGCTGAAGCGCTTCACCGCCGGCCTTTACCTTCACGTACGTGAGGAAGCGAACCTTCAGGACGGAACCATTCTCGAAGACCCCAACGCGCCCCGCATCCTTGCGGACCTGCGCGGTCTTGGCTTGAACACGATCCTGATCGGGAACGTATGGCAGTGGAGATACGAAGATTTACCTCGGACGGTGAAGCTCATTTCTCAGGCGCGGCAGGCGGGTATGGAACCTGCGCTCCACGTTTCCGGCCTCTCCACTTTCCAGCCGCAGACCGCCAAGGAAACGGCTCAGGCCGTCACTCTTGACGACAAGAACGACGGGAGCATGTGTCCCTCCTATCGCGGTCCTGCCTACCAGAATATGATCAAAATCTGGGGCGGTCTCGCGAAGCATGGCCTCTACTGGATTGACAATGACTTCGAGGACTGGAACTACCGGGAGTACACGATCTGCTTTTGCTCTCGGTGCAAGGAGAGGTTCCGTCAATGGTTGCAGACGAACCATCCTGCCGTACCCTGCCGCGACCCCTCGGAGTTTGAAATGCGCCCGGGAGATTTCCGCGAACTGCACCAAGCCTGGTTTGAGTTCAAAAGCACGCTTATTGAGGAGTGGCACAAGGACTTGAAGGAAGAGCTGGCGCGGAACATGGCGGCGAGCGGGGTCAGCATCCCTGGTTTCCCCAAAGTTGGCATCACTGAAGCCTGCACCCACTGGGACTGGAAACGGATGACCGAATCGGTGCTCGACTACTCCTCCCCGATGCTCTATGCGTACCTCGACCAGTATGCGGAGCCTTCGGTCGAATCCATGGGGAAACGATGCCTTGAGTACAGGGAGCAGGTGAAAGTGGACAGGAAGAAGTTCGTCGTTACCCTGGCTCCCGGCGAGAGAACCGGTGAGGCCGTTCAGCCTGACAAGTCCATGCTGTACCAGGTGCTCGAAGTAGCAGGTTCCGGCGCGGCGGGATTCAAGATCTGGTACGAACTCGTCATGAACGGTGGGCAGTTCTACTGGATGTCGCGGGCGCTGCGAATGA
This sequence comes from Armatimonadota bacterium, assembly GCA_016199605.1. Classification (GTDB taxonomy): domain Bacteria; phylum Armatimonadota; class Abditibacteriia; order CG2-30-59-28; family CG2-30-59-28; genus JACQGJ01. The sequence continues at coordinate 5,677 of JACQGJ010000041.1, forward strand.
TCCAGCCGGTAGAGGATGTTCTGCTCGACGGCGAAATAACAGAAGTCAGGTGTGACAACCCGAACGCGCGGGTGAGATTCTTCCGACACAAGCAGGGAACGGTGCTCTTTGCGGCGGAGTATGGGATGGAGAAAGCTGAACTCAAGTTGTCGGAGATGGTATCCTCGCCCTGTGTCGTGATGGACCTGGACACCGGCAAGCAGATCGCCTCGATCAAACCGAGAAACGGCTCGTTCAGGATTGTGCTGGATGAGAATCGGGTGGGGCTATTCTTCATCGGGACGAAGGCACAATGGAAAGAGGTGAACCATAGGAGATGAACAAGGCCTCGCATCACTGCCGCCGTACATCCTTATCTCTCCTACCTGCCATGGTGCTACTGACATACTCAATTCCCCCTCCATGCCACTCTGAGCAAGAGGGGCGTTACATAATCCCGAACCACGAAGCACTCCTGAAGCTCCTCGACGCGAGCAAGCCCGAGACCGCTCCGGTGAGAGCCGCACTGGAAAAGGGAGATGTCAAGACAGCGGAGAAGGCGTACATCACTTACTTCCGCACAAAGACGATCTCGTCTCCTCTCCTCACAGACTGGGCAACGCTGAGGCGGAATCCGAAAGCCGATACTGCCACCGCAGACCAATACCTCGCGGGCCATTTGCACGATGGCTACAGCGTGTACGAGGTCCCACCAACCGGGCTCGATTGGCGCAACGCTCCTCTCTCCTGCGTGACGCGATTCCCAATCCTCCCGACCCTGCGGTATGCGGCTTTCAACACCGAAAATCCGAAGTACCTGCGTTTTGTTGTAGACCATATTCTGGGTTACATGAAGGCTTATCCGACTGAGGAGTTCGTCGGCAAGAACACGAGGGAAGGTTGGACTGATCACTTTCACGTGGCAAAGCCCTGGTACTGGTGCATGATCCCGGAGCGGCTGACGGAACTCTCACAAACTCTCAACCTGATTCGGCGGTACCCACAGGTCTCCGACGAGGAGCTTTTTCAGATACTCCACCGCATGTACGAGGAGACCGGTTACCTGCGCACACAGATCAAGGAATGGGTAGACCGACGGCACAACGGCGGCTGTGCGATGATCGAGGCGATGGCGCAATCGTGCGCGGTGTTGGACGATTTCAAGAACGTCGAAGAGTGGAGGGACTACGATGCGCAACTGGAGGCCCAGTATATCGACCAGTCCTTCTACCCCGACGGAATGTGTGTCGAGTTGACGACGGCCTATTCCGCCAGTGTGTCCGTTGTCGGTCAAAGAATGGCCTACGCTCTTCGTGACCAGAAGGCCCTCCAGTCACATGAAAGAAAGGTTGCCGCCATGGTCACCAGCATGGTGGCGATGAGCGATCCGACGGGGTGGCTTCCCGCGTTCGGCGACCTGTACGCTGGCACGGTCGGGGATTACGTGTACGACCCGGTCGTTGACTGGCTCAACCTTCCCTGGGTCCGAACAATCACTCGTCACACCAAGGGTCCCTTGCCTCCCTTCACTGTCTGGCCGCAAACGGGGCAGGAACAGTGGTGCGGTTACTACACGATGCGGAGCGACTGGACTCCGCAGGCGAGATACATGGCGATCGACGGCGGCCCGTGGGGCACCACGCACCAGCACGGTGACAAGTTGAGTTTCGTGGTCACTGCCAACGGAGCGAAATTCATCATTGACCCTTCCTCCACGCGCTACTCCAGCAACGAGCCGGACGCCTTCATCGGGGGGCAGCCGTCGGGGTTCCTGCACAACACGATCACGGTGGACGGGGTGGACGAATTCCTGAACGGCCCCGTCGAAGCGAAAGAGCCGCTGCACAACCTTTGGGCACATGGTAAAGACTACACGCTGTTCGCGAGCAGCTACTCCTTCACGCCGGTGAAACCCGTCAACTGGGAGCGACGAGTGTTGTTTGTGGACGGGGCGTACTGGCTGCTGCAGGATGTCCTGATTGGTGAGCAGGAGACCACGCAAGTCGAGCAGAACTTCCAGTTCGAGGCGGACATCAAGATCGAGTTCCAGGATAACAGGACGATCGCCATCGCGCCCAACGGAGCGCGGCTTGTGCTGCTGCCTCTGTCCGGTGACCTGAAGCCTCAACTCACTATCGGCGACAGATCTCCGCACACCACTTACTGGCCCTCCGGCAAACCGACCGACATCCTTCGCAGCGAAGACCGCCATGATCAGAAGCACGGGCGCGGCTGGACCGGTCGGAGCGGCAGCAAGCTCCTTCCCGCTCCCGCGGTGACGTATACCGGTCAAGTGAAGCTTCCTGCGATGATCTCTGTCGCGATCATCCCGTCGTCGCCCGGTCAGTCGCTCACTGATATGCCCCACATCAAATCCGAGGCTACCGAGAGGGAGACCCTCTGGACCTTGCCGACTGCAAGGGAGCCTGTCCGCTTCGTCACTTCAGTGGCGAAGTGCTTAGTAGCGGTGAGGTAATCCTCGTTTAAGTGGCAAGCGAGTTGAGCACGAGGTTCTCCGGAGGGACACAAAAAAATCCCCCCGCTCCGCACGACCGGCGAGGGGATTTTCAAGAAGGCCCGAACGCAGAAGTCCGAGCCGGACTAAAGGTTGGCCCACGGCAGGTTGGCGCCGTTTGTGGCCAGGACTTTCTGGCTCTGCTGCCATTTCACGTGACCATCGAAGTAGGCCATGTTAAGCCCACCGTTATGTGGCTCGATATAGTAACCGCTGCTGCACGTGCTGCGTTGAGAGGGGCGCATACAACCCCACGGAGCGTCTGAGACCATAAACATCTCCGCTGGATGCACCACCGTCCCAATCGAGCGGTTGCACCGGCAACCCCAACCCGAGCAGTTGAAGCCATAGCTGGTGCCCATGGCCCGAGTCTCCGCGGTGTGAGGTGGCGCGGTCCAAAAGCCACAATTGACACCCGAGTTGTACCCGGTGGAAGGACAGATGAAAACCTGGGTGTTCTTGAGGTAGGGCACATAGAGCTGATGAAACCAAATTGCAGTTCCACCGCTACACCCACCGCCATTCCAGAGCCAACCGGTCAGTTTCTCGTCGTAGTCCTGAGCGTACATCAGCGCGGCTGTGGCAATCTGCTTCAGGTTGCTCTGGCAACTCGCCTGCCTCGCCTTCTCCCGCGCTTTTGCGAAGACCGGGAAAAGGATCGCTGCCAGGATCGCGATAATCGCGATCACCACCAGCAGCTCGATCAAGGTGAAACCTCTCTTACGGAACATGTTCTCCATCCTCCTCTGCAACGAAACTATCAATACTATACCCACAACCAAACCGACCCTAACATTTTTTTCATACCAAAGACAGCGACCCCACATCGCGTCTCGAACCGTCGGAAGGACCGGCTCCGTGTCTCCGCCGAAAGCCCCCGGCAGTCAGGAAAGCACGAGGACCCTCGGTGCCAAGTCTTCTACCAGCCCGCCTCACTCCCCGCGCGAGAGCCTTGGTTGCTCATTGGCGAGATTGAGAGGTTATTCACAGGCCTCCCCTCCGGCTGGTATAC
>JACQGJ010000494.1 GCA_016199605.1 Armatimonadota bacterium
GCTTGGCGTCATGCTCGGCCATGAGTGGAGCATACCAGAGCCCATGAGTATCACAGCGAATCAGGCCCACGCGGATCTTGTCGGTTGTCTTCCTGTTCATGGTTTGCGCTCCCTTGCCAGCCCTGCGTTCTTGTACGGATCAGACGGAATTGTAGCAAAGCGTGCGCCGCCCTGTCGAGGGACAAGTTCGTTGCGGAGACATGGAAGGTTTCGACTCATCCATACAGCCTCCTGCCCGATGGTCCACGGATTGTCGCTGCGTTCCGACCACTTTCGGTCTCCTGCCGATCTCAATGTCTGACGTCATATCCAGAACGCGTACGTCACCTTCTTCGCAATCATCCCGTACAGTTGCCAGGCCGCGCCCACGGTGAACTCGCCGAGGATCAGTCCGTAGAAAAACGGGGTCGCGCGGACGTAGGCCTTCGGGCCGCCGTAACGCTGTAACAGCGACTTGACCATCCACGCGAGCAGCAACGGAAACCAGAGCAGATGAATCGCCCAAAAGCTTGAGACAATGAAGCCCGACGGATGTAGCGGAAGCCACGGATAGAAAGTGCGGGCGCGGAGCAGAAACAAGGAGATCGTGAACGCAAGGCCCATTGCGGTGAACTCACCACCTTGACGTGGCTTCGGGGCTTCCAGCCATTGCGCGAGGCGGTTGTAGCCTTCGGTCGCGAACCAGCGCGCCGGGCCGTGGAGTTTTGAGTCGGCGCCCAGAGCATACCCCCGGGAGATGACGATCGGGAAGACGAGAAACCCTCCAACCATTCCCGCGAGCATCAGCGCCCCCCAGAACTTCCCCTGGTGCAGCCGCGTTTCTTCTGCCAGCTTCATCCCTTCAAAGTGGTGTGCCATCGGGAAGCTTCGATAGCTCTCCCGGTTGAGCCAAAAAAACAGAGTCATCGCCGTCAGGCTTTGCGGGGCGATATGTTTCACGCCGAGGAAAGTGGTGAGCAACTGGTCGGGTCCCGCGCCGTAGAGGTCGTGAACCGGCGGCCCCAGTTCCGCCCGAATCCGGGAGATCATCAAGGCCAGCCCCAGGTAGATCACGACGTAGCCGGCAGCCAGCGGCAGACTCATCCCCGCGAGGCACATGAAAGTCACCACACCGACAGCGCCCACAACGACGCCAATCGCCGCGATTCGGTGGCCGCGCATACCTCCGGCAACTCCAACGCCTTTTCCCCCAAGGGCGCCTCGTAGAGCCGTTGCGAGGTATCGCCTCGAATTGTAGAGGCTGAAGACGAGGAGGGCAATCCACGTCCCGGACAACTGTTGCGCGGTGTAGCGTCCGCCTCCCAACCCATCGGTCAGATCTTGGCCCATGATGGTGAAAGCAACACGTTGCAGCTTCCAGATCCAGAAGAAAACGACGCACGACAGGCACAGGTCCGAAGGAATCAGGTAACCCATGCCGATCACGAAAGGATAGAGCGTGATGGGAAACCAGCCGACTGCGTTCCAGGGCTTGGAGGTGAAGTTGACCCCCAGGTCCACGAACTGCTTGACGTTGATGCGCGGCACCACGGGATAGAGAAAGTTGAAGCCGTCGATCACGTCAATCGCAGCGACGATCGCAAAGCCAAGCCAGAACAGCCGGGACGAAAGCAGAGCCTGTGGTTGCGTCGCCAGCGCCAGAGGTAGACGTACCACGGGAAAGGAGAGCCTTTCCTCCCGAATCCACCTCTCGCGGAAGAGAGCGTTGAGGGAGAACAGGGAGAGGAGCAGGAAGAACAGGAACACTGACCATGCCAGGGCGGGCAGGAGCCACAGCGTCAGATGTGGTTGGAGATGATCGAGACCTTTGCCCAGGTAGAACGCCTGAATCGCTTTCTGGTTTCTCACGACAAGCCACGGAGGCAGATAGCGGTGAAACAACTCCGCCCAGTGGTTCTCCGGCGTCGCGCTCCAGTAGGCGCGGGTCAGGACGAACACGAGAGTCTGCACGACGTCACACCCGGCCAAAGCTCCGCCGACCGCCAGCATCGCGTAAACCGTCACCACCTCTCCATCGCTGAACGCCCAACGAGGACAGCAGCGCAACAGGACCTGGTTTAGAAGGACGAGCAAGAAGGTGAACGTAACGGCCGTAAAAACCAGCGTCAAAACCGTCGGGAAACAACCGTCTCGCACAAGCTCGAGGTAGATGATCCAGTAGTTGTTGAGAGGCAGGAGCAGAAGACCGAGGAGGACCGAACGAGCTGTCACTGGACGATTCCGGGAAGCACGGCGGGTATCGTTGTCGGTAGTCACGGGATGGCACTCCCCTGGAGAACGGGCGATGATGAAGGGAGCACGAGAACTCGTCCAGCGATAGCACCGCGTCTAACCTGCGGCGACGTATCAGAATCACGGTTGAGCTCCTGCTGAAAACGCGGAGTTGTTCTTGGACGAGTACTAAGGGCTTTCATGGGAAACGGTGTACCAATTCTGAGGTCAGCAACGGGCTTTCAAGAGGTCCCTACTTGGGCCTGGGAAAGAGCCTTCTCCATCAGGTCTTCAACGCCAAGAGCAGTTGCCCACTTGCGAAGATACTCCATGTCGAGGTTCTCTCCCTGGGTCTTCAGTACACCGAGAACGTCTCCCCACTGACGATCGGACACTTCTCCTCCCATCCTGTACCACTCCAACTTCGTGAGAATGGTGTCTTCGGCGCTGGCGACATAGCCCGTGCGATCCGTATCGGCATCGATGAGGTGGGAAGCGCGCCGCTGGAACTGGGCTTCATCAAAAGGCCGAACGCGCTTCACGAAAACGTCCACCTTGAACATCGTCTCCAGGTGAATGACGTTGAAGCTGATCTGTTGCCCGATGGCCTCGCGAATCGCGCCGGCTTCGACATAGAAAGCCCCTCCCAGAGCTTCCACCAAAGGCTCGACGTGTTGGGGCCGTAGGTCGGCGACAAGGTCGGCATCATGCGTTGCGCGCAGCACTCCGTGGACTGCGCTGGCCAGTGAGCCCCCGATAAGGTAAGGCACGCGCAGAGTCTCCAGGGCATCGATGACGAGCAAGGTGACGGCAACGGGTTCCTCCATGCTTTACCTCGCTTGCGCTCCTGATCGAGGTCCATAGACCTTGCCTGCAAGTTCGGCACCCAGCACCATGTCGGCCAGTCGGCGTCGCAGTTCCACTTCGGATTCCCCGGGATGACGCTGGCGCAAGCCCGAGAGAGCCAAAGTACGCAAGGACCGGTTCAATTGCCCCACCAACTGCAGCTTGCGCCAGGCAGGGGCCTGACGCATCAACTCGATCTGGACTCTCTCCGCTTCAGGGCGGGTGTCTGTGAAAGGAGTGTTCGACATGCCTGAGATGCCCTCCGAAGTAGTGCGACCGATTATAGCACAGATGACAGGCGGCTTGACGGGCCTGCGAGCGAACGGTACAATCCGACACCGATTTACTGAAGGAATCACTCATGGCGACTTGTCGGCGCCACTCCTGGACGAACGGGCCATTTTTGAAGGAGTCATCGATGAAAGAATCTCTCATTCCAATGGCTGTGTTGTTCGCAGCTTGTTTCAGTGCGTGCGTGGTTGGGGCACCCTCGGCAAAACCTGACTCGTACGTTGCGCCCAACGGAAGTGACAAGAACCCCGGAACGAAGACGAAGCCCTTCGCAACCCTGGCAAAGGCTCGGGATACGCTCCGTCGAAAGGTAGCGGCAGGACTGAAGTCGAAGATGACGGTTGTTGTTCGCGGCGGGAGGTATGAGCTGACCGAGCCGCTGGTCTTTGGGCCGGAGGATTCCGGAACCGAACAGTGTTCCGTCACCTACGCGGCCTATCCCGGTGAGACAGTGATCATCAGTGGTGGCAGAAGAATCTCCGGTTGGGTGCGAGGTGAGGGAGAGCTCTGGACCACCACGGTGCCGGGCGTGAAAGAGGGGAACTGGTCCTTCCGTCAACTCTTCGTGAAAGGGCAAAGAGCCACGCGAGCCAGAACGCCGAACGCCAACGTTGAGTCGATCGGGTTTTCTCTCGTCGGAGCCGACTTGAGCGGGGATTCTCAAACGTACAAGTTGAGATTTGCCCCGGGGCAGTTGAAGAGTTGTAAGGATGTCGCTGAGGTTGAGGCGACCATCCTCGGCGAATGGGAGATCATGCGCAAACGGCTGCAAAGCATTGATGAGGCAACGGGCCTTGCAGTGATGGCGCCACCTCACGTTCCGCAGAACGTTCACCCGTGGAACCGACCCGGCCCTGGCCGAGGCTGCATTCTCGAAAACGCTCTGGAATTCCTTGACCAGCCGGGCGAGTGGCATCTCGACCGCTCAACCGGGGTCCTGACCTACTGGCCGCTGCCTGGGCAGGATATGAAGAAGGCGGAGGTCATCGCCCCCGTGCTGACACGACTCTTCGAGATTGCAGGAACGGCAGACAGGCCGGTGCGCAATCTGCACTTCAAGGGTATCCGTTTCGAGCATGTCGAGTGGCCGCTGCCTCAGGGCGGCTACGAGGGAGTCCAAGCCTGCCACTACCAGTCCGCGGGGGGCGAAACAAACGATTGGGGTTGGGGCATCATCGACCCTGCGATACGTTGGGAATGGGCAGAGTCGTGCAGCATCGAAGATGGGGAGATAGCGCACCTTGGCGGCGTGGGCCTGTTCCTCGGCAAAGGCTGCGTCAACAACGCAATCGTCGGCAACCTTATGCACGACATCGGTGGGAATGGTGTGATGATCGGAGGGCCGAAGGACCCGTCTCCCGAAGTGCCCAGGAACAACCGCATCGCCAACAACTACGTTCATGCTTGCGGCGTGGACTACCTCGGCGCCGTGGGGATATGGGTTGGCTTTACTGATGGGACCGTCATCGCCCACAACGAATTGCATGACCTCCCCTATTCCGGCATCTCCGTCGGCTGGCAGTGGAACCCGGAACCGACAAGCAACAAGAACAACCTGATCGAGTGCAACCACATCTACGATGTGATGAAGCGACTCTCCGACGGTGGCGGAATCTACACGCTTGGCTTGCAGCCTGGCACCGTCATACGCGGCAATCTCATCCACGACATCCTTCGCACCGGGACGGCGGTCGGTGCCCCGAACAACGGCATGTTTATCGACGAAGGCAGCAAGGGCTTTCTCTTCGAGCGCAACGTTATCTACGCCACCTCCGGCGAGCCCGTTCGCCACAACCAGAACCAATCGGACTGGCACACGTGGAAAGACAATCATTTCGGTATCTCGTTGCCCGCGCGAGGAAGACTTGGAGCCGGTCTCTTGTGCGACGGGTCGAGCACGTTCCTGGAAGCGCCACACACTCCCGCTCTGGAACCGAAGCAGATCACTCTCGAAGCCTGGGTCTACCTCACCGAGTATCCGACGGGTGCGGACAATCGTCGATGGATCGTCAACAAGAACGATGACGAATGGACCGACGGTCACTATGCGCTGGTCCTCAACAAAGAGGATGTAGGAGCTTACCTGAACATCGGGGGCACGCTGCAGAACAGTTA
>JACQGJ010000495.1 GCA_016199605.1 Armatimonadota bacterium
AACTACGACTGGGCGTTGTTCGGGGAGCCGCAGATACTGCTGCTCAAAGGCAATGCGCTGAAGGACCGCAACACAGCTTCGGGAGTGAACGGAGTTGTGCTGCTCGACTACACGAAGTCGGGAGAAAGCGGCGAGCTTGCGGTGGTTGCCACCAACGCGAGGGGTGAGGACATGCGGGACCTGAAGGTGTCCGCGCCCCTCAGTGGAGCGGGCCTGGCTCTGCTGGAATTTGACTTCTCGAAGTCGGAGCAGGCAACCGGCTTTCGCGTGGAAGCAAAGAACGCGTCCACCGAAGCTCTACGTGCCTGCGTCTACGTTCCGAAACTCGAAATTCAACACGTGGGAGCGGCCCAGGGAGTGTGCTTTGCAGGCAAGCCACTGAAGTTGGTTGTAAGGATCAAGAACGCGGGAAAAGGCGCCCTCATGCCGGAGCACAACGCACACGCTCTCTTCCCCGGTGACAAGAAAGTTGTGATTAACCGGCTGGCGCCAGGAGCCGAGAGAACTGTGGGATGCGAGATTCCCGCCAGAGACAAAGGTGAGATGGCCGTGCTGGTGAGGGTGCGCTGGGGATGGGACGAGACCACCAACCCGGAGAGAGTAACCACCCGGCCAGACGGAACCCGCACCCTAGCGGCCTTTGCTGTATCGGAGGCGAAGGCAACGGTGACGGTCGTCGCGCCTCTGCCCCGCCTACCGGACGCAGCGTCCAGGAAGGCGACCTGTCGGAAGGTAGACGGAGTCCTGTTGCTTGAGAACCCGGTCGTGCGTCTCGCCTTTATGGAGGAGGGAGCAGGGCCTCTGTTCGTCTACGCAAGAAGCAAGTCTGCCTGGACTCTCGTCGCCACCAGCCCGGGGTTGTGCGAGGTGGTTGCCGACGGCAGCGTTCAGCCGACGCGATTACTACGGAGTCGGCCCGAGGTCAAACCGAATGAAGTTACCTTTGTCCAGAGCTTCGAAGGGATTCCAGGCGAGGTGAGAGTTCGGTTTGGGCTTCGGAGCGGATCGCGGCGCGCAACCGTTGAGACCCTTTTCTCAGCCAAAGGGAAATGTAAGCTGTCCTCATTTCGCGGGCCGGTTCTTCTGGTGGGCGACAACTCGTCGGGGGAGAAGAAGCATAGCGCTCTCTTCCCCGGTCTCGAATACCTCGAGTCGCACGAGCCAAGCTCCAGCACTCGCGACCTTGCGCCTCCGCTGAACAACCGTCTCGTGCCCGATCCCTACAAGGTAACCATTCCCCTTATGGCTGTGGAAACGGAAGAGGCTGTCGTGGGTCTGCTCTGGAATCCCAACCAGAAGTGGGACGGAGAGCATTCCCTCGTCTCAGCTTGCTTCGCGTCCCCCAACTGTCTCGACAGCCAGGAGAACCACCGGCTGCAACTCTTTATCCCCGCAGGAAGTGAGTGGATCGGCGAGAATGAACTGCTGGCTCGTAAACCGATTGAGGTTGCTGCGGGGAAGACGCTTACTCTGAAACAGGAGCTTCTCGTCTCCCCTGGTGCGCGAGTGCTCGATGCCGTGGACGAATGGATCTCAATGAAGGGCGGATTGCCGAAGGCTGAGAAAGCGCCGAGGGACTTCCGCGCCGAGATGGCCTTGTCGCGGATCGGGTTTATGAAGAGCGCATGGGATGAGAAATCGAAAAAGAGCCGACATTGCGTTGATTGGGCTCCTGCCAACTCTCCGGGCTTCGCTGCACTCCTGTTGTTTGACTCTCTCACTGCGAAGGATCCCTTCGAAGCAAAGATCGCCAGGGAGCGCGCCGAGTTGATTGCCCTGCAAACTGTGAAGGAACAGGGCGACGCGGGCCTGACTTCCTCCGCCTGCTGCCACATCATGCGATGGGAGTTGCCCTTCCACTGGGGACACCTGCCCGGTGCTGCAAAGGCGATGCGGGACCAGGCCCTGGGCGCCCTGGGTGGCATGGACGAGGAAGGGGCGTGGCGCTTCTATCCGGATGATGAGCACAAGGTGCTCGGCGAGCCCGGCGCGGCCGAACTGGGAACGTGTGCGGGACCGGCGCTGGCCTTGCTGAGGTATGCCCGTCTCACCGGTGACAAACTGTCGGGCGAGATGGGGCTCAAGGCGCTCAGTTATATCGACCGCCATTTCAAGGTTCCCCGGGGCGCCCAGGGGTGGGAATGCCCGATTCACGAACCCGACATTCTTGCTGCGGCCTATGCCATCGGGGCTTTCATCGAAGCCTATCGGCTCACCGGCGACAGGCTTCATCTTGAGCAGGCGAGTTACTGGGCGCGAACGGGCCTGCCCTTTCACTACCTTTGGGACGATCCGGCCAAACCTGGCATGAGGTACGCTTCCATCCCGGTCTTCGGAAGCACCTTCATGACGCATTCGTGGCTGGGGCTGCCGGTGCAGTGGTGCGGGCTGGTTTACGCGTATCATCTTCAGCACCTGGCCGAATACGACAGCGCGAACTCAGCGAGTTCGCGCTTCCCGTGGAAGGAAGTCGCCCGCGGCATCACCGTCAGCGGCATGTACCAGCAATTCGATGTCGGAGAGAATGAGCCGCTCACCGGCACCTACCCCGACAGTTGGGGAAACTACTTTACCCGCAAGAACGGAGCCTACATCAACCCCGAGGACATCGTCGTCAACTTGCTCGCGCTTGAAGGTCACGACCCGGAGCCGAAGACGGTCCTTCTCACGTCCGGCGAGAGCAAGATACACGTCAGCTCCGGCGCCGTGCTGTCCGCTGCGAAGCTCTCCGGGGATTCAGTGCAGTTCGATGCCAGCTACTTCAACGGTCAGTCAAGCTACTCCTTGATCTCAGGCATCGCCCAGCCGGGGCAAGTGTCAATCGGCAGAAGAACGGGACGACCAGGACAGAGACTGGAGGAGGCAACGACCGACTACGTTTACTCTCCCGAGATGGCGATGTTGTTCCTGAAAATCCGCCATGAGGGAAAGCCTGTCCGCGTTGTGATTGGCGGAGTCAAACTAGCCCAACGGAAACAGCCCGGCACGAGAACGGCCTGGGAATTCAAGGAGGACGTGGAGGGATGGACCTCCGGCCACAACTGCACCGTGAGTTCCAGTGAGGGGTCTTTGGTTGTCACCGTGACAGGGGACGATCCATATCTCTTCAGTGGCGAGGTCAACGCACCGACGGCGAAGTTTCGGCGCGTCGTGGTTCGAGCACGCGCCACCGCGGGTAACGCTCTTAGCCTGTTCTGGCGATCAGACAGTTCGCCGGGCTGGGGAGAAGACAAGCATGTCACAATGAATCTGACTCCCGGCGGCCAGTGGCAGGACATTGTCTTTGACCTCTCTGCCAATCCGCTGTGGAAAGGCACAGTCACCCAGATACGCCTGGACCCGGAGCCGGCAGAAGTCGGACCGGGCGCGCGGCTGGAGATTGAGGAGATCCGGATCGAGTGATTCCGTGATTTGCTTGTTGCTCATCGGACGGGAGGATGAAACGCAATGACGCCCCACACCCATCT
>JACQGJ010000496.1 GCA_016199605.1 Armatimonadota bacterium
CGATGAGCTTGTGGCCATTGCAGTCTCTTCGATCAAAACCGCCAGGTCTGCTCGACAGTAATCCGCAATCCGCATTCTGCAATCCGAAATGGATGGGCCATGCAACTGTCTCACAACAAAAAAAACGGGGTTATTCTTGGACAGTCCCTTAGTCAAAGAAGCCGATGAGCTTGTGGCCATTGCAGTCTCTTCGATCAAAACCGCCAGGTCTGCTCGACAGTAATCCGCAATCCGCATTCTGCAATCCGAAATGGATGGGCCTCGGTGGGGGCCCACTATCGGGAGGCGAATCGTGCCCGTAGCGATGCCGAGTTCGTAAGCAAGATCGAGGGCGCTTTGCAGGAACTGGATGAAACGGGTGCGTCCCGGATTAACGGGAATGGGTTTTCCGTAGGATAAAGCTCCAGCTTTGTCCGTCCTCAGCCACATAATGGGATGACAACGGACAAAGCTGGAGCTTTATCCTACGGAAAGCCCGTTAATTCAGGACGCACCCCGATGAAACTGCCTACTGGCTTGAGCTTCTGACGGAATCTGGAATCGCTGTGTCCGAAGCTACCGCGGGACTGATGGGGGAAACCGACGAGTTGGTCGCTATCTTCGTCACCATTGTGAAGAAGACCAAACAAAGGATGAGAAACGAAGGATGAAGGCAGAAGGATGAGGGATGAGGTGAGGGCGGAGGGTTTTGTCTTCATAACTCATCCTTCATCCCTTGGTTCATCCTTGCATGAGTCTTCTGAGCAGTTTATAATCAAAACGGCTGTGAAGGTGGTTGAGCGAGGAGACACTGGAGAAGAGGTGAGAAAGTCATGGCTCCTGTAACATGCAAAGCGACCGTGGTTAAAGAGGGGTTGGTGGCCCTTCCGAAGCGAGTCCAGAGAGAACTGGACCTTCGGGAAGCGGACACGGTGGAGATTACGGTTTACAAGCGAGAACCGCTTGAGCATGAGCGAGAGGACAATCCTCTGTATGGACTGATTGGCCTTGGCAAAGGCGGCCCCCCCGATGGAGCGGAGAACCATGACCAGTATCTCTACGGCCGTCGGCGTTCGTAAGGTCTTTGTGGATACCAGCGGCTGGTATGCTATCGCCTCGGCCGACGATCGATACCAGGACATTGCCCTCCTGTGCTACCGTGAGCTGATTGAGGAGGGTGCGCATCTGGTCACCTCGGACTACGTACTGGATGAAGCCCTTACACGTTTACGCTACGATTTTGGGCATCGGGTCGCTGTCTCGTTCTGGGAGCAAATAGAGCAGGCGCGACTGAAGAACCTGCTTACCCTCCTCCGAGTGGACGAGGAAGTGTGGCAAACGGCTTTGGACCTCTTCCGGCGTTACGACGACCAGAGGTTCTCCTTCACCGACTGCACCAGTTTCGCGCTGACTCAAGCCAGGGGGTTACAGGAAGTATTCGCCTTCGACGAGCATTTTCGGATCTTCGGCTTGATCATGAACCCTTCATGATTGTTCCTCCTTTAAGCCTCCACCTGGAGTACAGACCATAAACCTCAAGACAAGGAGTGTGTGTGACTGAGTTGCGGATAGCTCGTTATGACCTGACCCTGACGGTGACAACCCCGGTGCGGCTGCCGCCGTTTGCGGGTTCCACTTTGCGGGGCGCGTTCGGGGGGACGTTCAAGCGGATGGTGTGTGTCGAGCGGCACGGGGAGTGTCCCCGGTGCCTGCTGCGGAAGCAGTGCGCGTATCCCTACATCTTCGAGACGTGGATCGAACGTGGGGAGCAGGCGCGGACGGAGGTGGCGCGACCGTTTGTCATTTCGGATCTCGGATTTCGGATTGCGGAACACAGGCAATATGCAACGGGTGATTGTATCAACTTCTCGCTCCATCTGTTTGGGCGGGCGATTGATTACCTGCCGTATTTCGTCCTGACGTTTCGGGAGGCGGGTTTGAACGGGTTGGGCGCGGGGCGCGGTACCTGCGAGCTGACCGAGGTTGCAGCGATCCATCCGGTTTCCGGGGAGCGCCGACCCTTCTACGACCGCGAAACGGGTTGCCTCCGTGACGCGGACCTGAGTGTCTCCACCTCCGAGATGGCGGACACCCCACCATTAGAGACCAACCGGTTGACCATCGAGTTTCTCACCTACACCCGACTGATGTACCTCGACCACTTCGTGGATCGTGTCGAGTTCCACATCCTGATCTCCCGATTGCTCCGAAGGCTGGAAGCGTTGTCGCAAATCCACGGCAGCGGGCCGCTGGACGTGGACGCCCGCGACCTCATCAACAAGGCCAAAGACCTCCGGCTCGTGGAATGCAACCACCGCTGGCACGACTGGGAGCGGTATTCCAGTCGCCAGCAGTCGAAGGTGCGAATGGGGGGAGTGCTGGGTGAAGCGGTTTACGAAGCCGACTCCCCGGAGGCGCTCGCGCCCTACCTTCCACTTCTCAGAGTCGGCGAACTGACCCACGTGGGCAAGGGGTGCGTGTTTGGGATGGGGAAGATTGCCGCGACGTGTCTGGTGGTGGCGTGCGCCCCGGTGGGCAGGGGGTAGCGCTCAGGGGCGAACTCGTTCAGGCCATGCGCCCCCAACTTCTCGCAAAGAGACTGCTTGCTGGCTCCACCTACGCCCTCATTGCTCTTGGGTTTAGTCTTATCTACCGGGTGACGGAGTGAGTGGGTGAAAGGGAGAAAGGGCGATGGGGTGAGCGGGGCGCAAGGGTGAACGGGCGGACGGTGGATTCTCACCGGCGGTTGGTAAATAATGCGTCCGGAAAGGTTGGTGAAAGAAAAGTCATGTGGGAGGAACAGGACCAGGCGCGATGGAATGAGTTGTCCCGCAAGCGGGACGGCGGCACGCTGGGGGTGGCTGAACTGGCCGAGTATGACGAGTTGGTTATCCGACTGGAAACGGAGGAGTGGGAGCGGCTGCGGCCGACCCTCCGCAGTCTGCACAGAGAGACGCTCATCATGAAGGAGGCGCGGCAGGCGGCAGAGCGTGAGTTGGGGCAGTTGGACCTCCTGCTCGCGGAGCGCAGGACGGCGAAAGGGAGAAAGGGCGATGGGGAGTTGGGGTAAGTACGCGCGTGGGAGGGTGTAAGTGGACGGCCCTCTTGACCCTGAACCGACCAAGCCATATCATTCACGCACCTGCAAGCTCCTTTTTCGGGAGCGCAGATCAGCCGCGATTCTGAGGAGGTCTTGTCCATGAAACGCTCGGAGATCAACCAACTCTTGCGAGAAGCCACGGAGTTCCTGGGGCACCATTGGTTCCAATTGCCTCCCTTCGCTTTTTGGACTCCGGCGGAGTGGCAACTCAAGGGACACGAGTGCGACGAGATTCGTGAGAACATGCTCGGGTGGGACGTTACCGACTTTGGGCAGGGAAACTTCGAGAAAGTCGGTCTGCTCGTCTTCACGATCCGAAACGGCAACGCCACCAATCCGAGGTACACCAAGTCCTATGCCGAGAAACTCCTCGTCGTGCGTGAAAACCAGGTCACCCCCATGCACTTTCACTGGTCCAAGATGGAGGACATTATCAACCGCGGCGGGGGAAACCTGATGGTGAGGCTTTA
>JACQGJ010000499.1 GCA_016199605.1 Armatimonadota bacterium
CCTCCGGAATACTACGTCAAGGGCGTCCGGGCGGTGATTACCTCAGCGCGCAGGAACGAGACCTCTCCCCTCAGCCGCATCAAGTCCTTGAATTTCCTGGACAAACTTTTAGCTCGCCGCGGGGCGCGGAGCGCGGGTGCCGAGGAGGCGTTGTTCCTCAACGTCGAGGGGAATGTTGCCGAGGCGGCCGCCAGCAATGTGTTCCTTGTTCTTGGTGGGCAGTTAGTAACACCGGACCTGAGCAGCGGCCTTCTCCCTGGTATCACCCGCGCAGCCGTTATTGAGGTTGGCGGGAGGTTGGGGCTGCAAGTAGAGGAGCGCGCCGTGTCCCTCGCTGAACTGAGAGACGCAGACGAGGCTTTCTTAACCAACTCCGTGGTTGAGTTGCTACCCCTCGTTTCAGTGGAAGGTGGCCCCATCGGGAAGGGCAAACCGGGGCCGGTGACGCTTCAGCTTCACGCCGCCTACAGCAGTCTCGTGGAAGAAGAGACCTCTGCTCAGTACACAGCGTAGGTAACCGTTCAGTTTGGTCGTTTGGATAGCACGGTCGGTTTACCGCCGTGAGGAGGAAGGGGAGCAGAGGGATGTCTTTTTGCGCCTCCTCCTCACGGCGGTAAACCGACCGTGCTATCCAAACCTATACGCGTTCAGGTTGATAAGCATACCATCTGAACGGTTACCTGAAGGCTCACCGTTTCGAGCAAAGGGAGGCAAACCGAATGACTTCGTACTCACTCCTGGCGGTTCCCGGCATCCTGATACTTGTTCTTCTCGGCTGTGTGGCCGCGGGGGCGGCAGAGCAAACGGGCAGCGTGAAGTACCTCACAGACCTGACCCGGTGTAGACCCGCCCGCGCTTTGAGCCAGGGCCCGCAGGAGGGGCATTGGCAGATGATCCCATACCAGACTGTTGACGATGCCAACGTCAAGTCCGGGACGATGATCGGCGCCCCGTCCTACCTCGACGTCCCCGAGGTCACGCTGCCGCTGGGCGTTTCGGGTTGGTACGCGATTTACGTCGGGTATTGGAACCCGCACCACGATTACGATGGCGGCACCGCGATCAAAGTCCGCCTCAGTGATGATCCCTGTTTCCTCAGGATGAAGGAGGGGCCGCCAGGCTTTGCTCCGTTTGATTCCCCCGCGGGGAACTGGCAACTGGACCGCTTTCAATGCTACAGCAACTTGACGGAGGCCTTCATCAAGAACGCAGACCTGACAAATCGCGATCTCGTGTTCGGCAAGGTGAACGGTCCTTTTGGTCAGAAGGTCTACCTCGCATACGTGAAGCTGGTGCCGCTCAGTGTGGACGAGGTGGCCGCTTTGCAGGCCCGACGATCCGACCCGAATACGAAGACTCGTGTGGGCAGCATCGATGGCCTCAGTTTCTTCTGGAGCGATGAATGCCAGGTCAAAGAGCATCTCCTCGAATTGGTCGAGCCGTTCCGACATTCCGATTTCGGCAAGGTTATCTGGGCGGTCAACTATGGCGAGGTAACCAACTATCCCACCAAAGTGGCACGGTTGTGGGGTACCGGTGACGACTCGTCCCTTCGGCAACCCACGAGCGACTACATCAAGGGCCAGCAGGTGGCCGCCGCGTGCTTGAGAAGTCTCCGCAAGAAGGGCGTCGTCGCTCAGGAAGTGGTCGCACCGTACCTACACGACATGGGGCTGAAGTTCGACATCATGTTCCGACTGGGCATCGCGTCCTTTGAGGGGCTGCCGCCCAGACGCCCCGCGCATCCGAAAGGTTTCCTCGCCTCTCACCCGGAGTTCCGGGTGGCGATGCCGGATGGTACGCTTGTCGAGAAGGCGAGCTACGCCTACCCGCAGGTGAGGGAGTTTATGGTGTCCCTTGTCGAGGAAGCCGCAGGGCGATTCGACGTGGAGGGCGTCAACCTGTGCTTTGTGCGCGGCCCCGAGTTTACCGGGTACGAGAAGCCGGTGCTGGAGGAGTTCCGCCGTCGCTACGGTGAGGATGCCACGAAGGTAGGTCTTGACGACCCGCGCCTGAGGACCGTGCGCAGCAGTTTTATCACTGACTTCGTTCGCGACGTGCGCCGCGTGTTGGATAAGACAGGCAGCAACAAGGGGAAACGGATTGCTCTGTCCACGTGGGTGTATGGCAGCGTGGACGAGAACCTCAGCTATGGGTTTGATGTAGTCACCTGGATCAACGAGGGCTATCTGGACAGCGTCATCGGCACCGGCGATCCCACGATCGCCGCAGCGGCCGCGGCGAAGGAATGCCGCATCGTCTCCGCGAGTTGGGATATCGACATGCACACGATGGGCACCCGACCGGGCGTGAGTGCGGAGGTTCGTGAGCGGACACAGCCTGTCGCGATCAAGCTGAAGACCGTAAGCGGAGTGAACATTGGATACACCAACGCCAGCCGGTCAGCGTTGTGGGAAGCCGCCTACTCCGGAGGGTAGTCTGCGAGGGTTGGGGGTCGGACGGGAAGAGTTGAGCCTTCCTACTCCACTGGACCCAACTCAGGTTTGGGCCAACGGCGGCCGTCGTCGGATTCTGTATAAGCGACGGCATAATCCTCTCCGTGCCGGGTGCCATGGCTGACGCCGTACCACGTCCGGAACTTGTTCCTCTTCAGCAGCACGGTGTGAGTTCAATCAACTTCTCGACAGCACACGTCCGTCAACCTGCCTCGGCCCGGCGCTGTCTATGACAGCTTGCGGGAAATCGGGATCGTTGGGTCCAGCAACATGGTTGTCATGCACCGGGCAACTCGCGATTCGGTTCTGAGCGCGATTGTTGAAGTTCAACGGGCGAGGGTCGCCACCCCAGGACGGCGGAGTATTGTAGACCACGTTGTTGCAGACCTCGATGTGTCCGCTGCCTTCATCGAGGTAGATTCCACCAGGCATGCCCTTGTTGTCATGGATATGGTTGCCTCGGATCACTGATCCAGGCATCTCTCCCAGGCTGTAGATGGCCCCTCCATCCCAGAGCTCCAGCAGCACGTGATGGATGTGGTTATTCTCGATTCGGTTGTTGGCGCAGGGCGTAGGCACGTCGAACAGGTCGGGTTGCACGTAGTTGCCCCCGCCGGCGTCCACCTCGCCCCACCCCCAGCCGACCGAGATTCCCGAGTACGGGAGGTCATGGATTTCGTTGTGGGAAACGACAGTGCCTTCAGTGTAACCAACGAACACACCCACCCCGCCTCGGTAATCCTGCGCGACGTGGTGAATGCGGTTGTCCTGAATCGTGTTATTGCGCACCACCAGCCGCGGATCGTCCGGGTGGTGGTCCTCCCGTTGAATGTCGCCCACCTGAAGGGCGCTGCCTGCCAGGTCGAAGAATTCGCAATGCGATATCACGTTGTCACGCGCGCCCGATTCCAGGTCCAAACCCGCGCCGCCCAGGCGGGTGAAAACGCACCCCTCGAAGCGAATCGCCTGCGCCGAGTGGCAGACTACATTCGCGGGGCTTTTCGTACACTCCCCATGATAGGGAGTCAGGCAGGAGTAGTTCCTGTGGTAGTCCGGCATGTCCCGAGCAAACAGTCTCGTTTCCGGTCCCAGAGTAAAGTTTGCCTGGAGGTCAATGAGGCCCGCCTCGCTCGGTCGCAGCCAGGTTGC
>JACQGJ010000505.1 GCA_016199605.1 Armatimonadota bacterium
GCCGGCCTACGGCGAGGTCGTCTTCAACACCAGCATGACTGGCTACCAGGAGATCCTGACGGATCCCTCCTACCGCGGGCAAATCGTCGCTCTTACCTACCCTCTCATTGGGAACTATGGTGTCAACCCCGACGATGTGGAATCCGGACGCACGCAGGTATCCGGTTTCGTCGTGAAGGAGATGTGCGAGTCTCCCAGCAACTTCCGGGTTACCGGATCGGGGCAGGACTTTCTCGACCGACACGGGATCGTCGGCATTCAGGGAGTTGATGTGCGCGCCTTAACCAAGAGGATACGTGTGCACGGAGTGATGATGGGCGCCGTCTCCACCGAACACACTCCCGCAGAACTGCTCCAGTTGATCCGGGAAGCTCCGGGATACGAAAACATCGACTACGTCAAGGAGGTCTCTACTCGCGAGGCCTACCAGTGGGACCGCGATAGCTCGTACACGGCGGGGCAATGGTCGATGGAGTTCTTCGCGTCACATCGAGTGGTGGTGGTTGACTATGGAGTGAAATTCAACATTCTGCGGTCCCTGAGACAACGCGGCTGCGAGGTGATTGTGGTTCCCTGCTCGGCAACTCTCGAAGACCTCCTGCGGTGGAAGCCGAGCGGTGTTCTGCTCTCGAACGGCCCGGGCGATCCGGCGCTCTTGCATGAAGCCGTGTGCAACATCCGATCCTATGTGGACTACTCGCATGATCACCGGCTTCCCATCATGGGAATCTGCCTGGGGCATCAACTGTTGGGAGCGGCCCTGGGAGGAAGAACCTTTAAGCTGAAGTTTGGACACCGTGGCTCGAATCACCCGGTCAAGGACGTCCGGACCGGCCGTGTCTATATCACGTCCCAGAACCACGGTTACGCAGTAGCCGAGGACGGGTTGCCCTCAGAGGTGGAGGTGTCTCACCTGAACCTCAATGATCGCACGGTTGAGGGATTGCGCCACCGGCATCTCCCCATCTTTTCCGTGCAGTACCATCCCGAAGCAAGTCCGGGCCCGCGAGACAGCAGATACTTGTTTGATGGGTTCGTTAAGCTGATCGAGGAGAGCCAGTAGCGCAGGACTATGCCTAAACGTGCCGACATCAGGAAAGTGATGGTCCTCGGTTCCGGGCCGATTGTCATTGGTCAGGCGGCTGAGTTCGACTATGCTGGAACTCAGGCGTGCCGAGCCTTGCGCGAGGAGGGGGTCAGCGTCGTGCTTGTCAACTCCAACCCGGCGACCATCATGACCGATCCCGAGATTGCTGACCGAGTTTACATCGAACCCCTCACCGTCGACTTCGTGGCGAAGATCATTGCCCGTGAGAAGCCCCAGGGGCTGCTTCCCACCCTTGGGGGGCAGACGGGACTGAACCTGGCGACCCAGCTCGCCCGAGCCGGAGTCCTGGAGAAACACAAGGTCGAGCTGCTCGGCACACCTTTGAGCGCCATCGAAAGAGCGGAAGATCGCGAGCATTTCAAGAATACCATGGAAAGCATCGGCGAACCGATCCCCGAAAGCGAAATCGTGACCTCGCTCGAGCAGGCAGAAGAATTCGCTCGGTTGATCGGGTTCCCTCTTATCGTCCGTCCGGCTTACACCCTGGGGGGCACCGGCGGGGGGATCGCCGAGGACATGCACAGTCTCCGGGAGATCGTGATAAAGGGACTCACCATGAGCATGATCAACCAGGTGCTGCTCGAACGCTGCGTTACCGGGTGGAAGGAGATCGAGTACGAGGTGATGCGGGACAGCGCCGATAACTGCATCACGGTATGCAACATGGAGAATCTCGACCCGATGGGGATCCACACTGGCGATTCGATTGTGGTTGCCCCGAGCCAGACTCTCTCGGACAAGGAATACCAGATGCTGCGAAGCGCCTCCTTGAACATCATTCGGGCGTTGAAGATTGAAGGAGGGTGCAACGTCCAGCTTGCCCTCGATCCGATGAGCATGGATTACTACGTCATCGAGGTGAACCCCCGAGTGAGCCGCTCCTCTGCCCTTGCGTCCAAGGCCACGGGGTATCCCATTGCCCGAGTTGCTGCCAAGATCGCCATCGGCCTGCACCTCGACGAGATCCCCAACGCCGTGACTCGCAAAACTCTGGCGTGCTTCGAGCCTGCGCTCGACTATCTTGTCGTGAAGATACCCCGCTTTCCCTTCGACAAGTTCGTTAACTCGGATCGTACCATCGGCACCCAGATGAAGGCAACGGGGGAAGTCATGTCCATCGACCGTTCCTTTGAGTCCGGACTGATGAAAGCCCTGAGATCGCTCGAGATCGGTGTCTACGGTCTACGGCTGAAAGGCGCCGAATTGTGGAGCGAAATGGAACTGGAAGAGAAACTCCGACGGGCGACCGATGAGCGCATCTTCGTGATTGCCGAAGCCTTTCGCCGAGGGTGGCAGGTCCGTGAGATCCACCAGCTCAGCGGCATCGACTACTGGTTCCTGGAGAAGATTGAGCGGCTGGTGCTGCTGGAGAACCGGCTGCGCGACCTGACGATGGAGGAGTTGACTCCCGATCTAATGCTTGAGGCGAAGGCGACCGGGTTTAACGACCATCACCTCGGAGAACTGACCGGACTCAAGGAAACAGCGATCCGGGCGCGCCGCCTGGAATACGGCATAGGGCCGGTCTACAAGATGGTGGACACTTGCGCAGCGGAATTCGAGGCGGAGACGCCGTACTACTACTCGTGCTATGAGAGGGAAGATGAGGAGTGAGGTTCTGTTTGCTCTGGGTCTGCTTGCAGCAGTCCCGGCGGAACACGACAGTGCGTCACTTCCACGGGATGGATGGAGATAGGTTTGGGAACTGGTAGGCAGAAAGTGATCGTTCTCGGGTCCGGTCCGATTCGCATCGGGCAAGGGATCGAGTTTGACTATTCCTGTGTACACTGCGTCTGGGCTTTGCAGGA
>JACQGJ010000055.1 GCA_016199605.1 Armatimonadota bacterium
CACCGCCCTCATCGAGCTTGAAGGCGCGCCTGCGGACTTGGTGGCGACGGCGCTCTTCAATCGAGGTGTGACGAAGGGGCAGCAGGGCGACACTACCGGGGAGATTGCGGACTACACAGCCGTCATCGAACTAAGGGGGGTGTCCGCAAAGCAGGTGGCCCAAGCGCTCGTCAACCGGGGCGTGATGAAGGGGGAGCAGGGCGACACTACCGGGGAGATTGCGGACTGCACCGCCGCCGCCGGGCTTGCTGGCGCGCCTGCGGATTGCGTAGTGATGGCACTCTTCAACCGGGGTATAGCGAAGAGGAAGCTGGGCGACACCGGCGGGGAGGTTGCGGACTACACCGCTGTCATTGAGCTTGATGACGCGCCTGCGGATCACGTGGCGATGGCGCTCTTCAACCGAGGTGTGACGAAATGGAAGCAGAGCGACGCCGCTGGCGCGATCGCGGACTTTAGCAAGGTCGCCCAACTGAAGGGGGCGACAACGGGAATCCGTATGGGTGCGTTACCATATGTCTTTTGGCATGCGTGGCCAAACTACGGTCAGGGAACCGACCATTCGCTTGCGGTTGTAACTGAGGTATTGGGAGGGTTGAGTAACGAAGAACGTAATCCCCACTTGCTGGCTTTCTTTGCTCAGATTGCGGGGTTTGGCATTCGCGGTGCTTGGCTCTATGCTTTCCATGCGCTGACGAAGGACCAACCGGAAGAGGTCATCAGGCAACTGGAGCCGTTGCCTGTCGTCGCAGAAGTATTGGAGTCCGGCGACATGTCCAGATTCGATCCCCTCCCACCGGAGCAACGGGACTTCGCGCTGGAGGTGCTCCGCAAGTTCGAGCCTGAAAATCCGGGGTAGAGCCATCCTTCACGGTATTACTGGTGCGTGCCGCGGAGACCTTCAGCTTCTCCCCACCGCCATCGAGGCGCGGTTCGCCCTCTCACGGAGGCCGCGCCATCGCCCTCGATCCGATACAGTCGCTGAACGGCGCGTGCATGTCTGGAAGGACAAGTGGGAACGTGAGTCCCCTCCCTGCCACGAGGAATGGAACGTCTTTCGGCGCACTTCAGCTCTTGTACTCCGGTCCCCGCACGTCAAAGCAATAGAGGTTATCTGCGTAGCGAAGATACAGTCGCCCTCCGATAACGACAGGGTAAGCCCAGCTCGGTCCCCTGCCACCCACTTGAGACCGTCCTGTCTGCTCAAAGCCGTCGGGTTTGGCCGTAACCAGACCGACCACGCCTCCTTGCTCGGCGAAGGTGTAGAGCATTCCATCAGCAAAGCAGAGGGAACCTTTTCCGACGCCCCTGTCCTGCCATACGACCTTCCCGGTTGCAAGCTCGAGGCAACTCCAACCTTCGTTATGATTTCCGTAGAGGTAGCCCTCGTGAACCAGGTAGCCGCCGTGGTGGCAGATCATCTGTTTCGTTTCCCACACCGGTTGCGCGCGCACGGTGTCATTCTCAACAGAGAGACGAACACAGACTCCACCGTTTCCGTAACCGGTCGCTCCAAAGCAGTAGCCGTCTGCATAGATGGGTGAAGCGCACGCGGCGCCTCCCACGGCTCTGGCACTTCGCCACAAGAACCGCCCATTCGTGGCATCCACGCCGACCATCCCCCCGGCAACCATTTGGACGATGATCGGATGGCCCTGCACGTCAGCAGCGATGCAGGAGGAGTGGTGAGCTGCGTCGCTGAGGCCGGAGCTCGCCCAGACAAGCTTCCCTGTATCCTTGTTGAGAGCGACGATACAGTTGCGGCCGCCGGGGGTCACGATGACCACGTCCTTGTAGATCAACGGTGACTCAGCATATCCCCAGCCTTGCTGATTCCCCTCCAGCTCGCGGGCAAGGTGGACTGCCCATTTCACCGTCCCGTCCGAGGCATCGTAGCATTTCAACTGCCCGTGCGTAGAGAGCAGGTACACTTTGCCGCTGTTCACTACCGGGCTGCCCCTCGCGCCCGGCGGGTCTTTCAGCCAGCAGAGGTCGTGGTTGACCTTCCATTTCACGATGCCCTTTGCGTCCATGGCCGTGAGGACCAGGTTTTCGCCGACATCTCCGGAGGCATAGATGAGTCCTTTGGACACCGCAACGGTGGAGTAGCCGGTGCCAATCCCGGTCGCCTTCCACAGAAGCAGGGGACCGCCTGCCGGCCAGGCTTTGAGTAGTCCTTTGTCCGATGAACGTCCATCCCGATTGGGACCTCGCCATTGGGTCCATTCGCCCGACTCGGCGGGAAGGGGTGTGGAGGGTTGGGCGGGTTGAGGCTTGGTAGTCTGAACTGGCTGGAGATGCTTCGCGTTGATCCAACCCCGCTTCTTCTCTCCGAGCACGTCGACTTCGACACCCACCCACCCCTCCTTTACGTCCAGAACGGTGAACTTCTGCCCTTTCTTCGCGGTGGCGATGACTTGATTCCCTAACTGAATCGGCGCTGACTCCGCCCCTACAATCACGGCGTCGCCGCTCTGGAATCCGGGAGTTGTCTGTGCAAACAGCAGAGCCGTCAGTGCAACTCCCATCACACACAGGCCCGCTACCAACCGGGAACTTGAAATGGACATCCTCTCATCTCCTCTTCATATAAAGTTTGGGTGAAACCCTCCGTTGATCCCGCTCGGGATCTGCTCCGGCTTCACTGGAGCACGAAAAGCCGAACCTGCAGGGGAGCGAAGCTGAGGGCGACTCCCTCCGCTCCCACCGGCATTCTTTCGTTTGTGTCGAGATCGAGCAAGGCCTTTGACTTCGCCAATCGGACCCGCGTTTCAGCCTCGTGCGTGGTCGAGTTCACAAGGAACAAGTAGGTCCTCACTTCGTTTTCCGCCCTCTTCACCGCATATTCGACGGGGCCGCCCCTGATTCCCTCAACGGTAACGGAATCCCCGGTGTCCGGTCCCAGAATCACCGGGGTCAAATCAACCAACTGCCGGTTTGTTCTCTTCATCTCCGTTTGGAGCTCGTCCGAGATTTCGCATTGCTTATAGGGGTCCCGGCGATGGGGGAAGTAGCCGATGGCCTTCGCTCCGTTCAGCAAAGCCATCCACACCATCGCTCGCAACTCGGTCGCGGTGGCCCCCTTGGAGTGTCCGAGGCGATCAAGGTAATCCTGGCTCACCCACTGGAGCTTGGTCGAACACTCGAGGATCGCCCACACCGGCACCCTCAGAGGCGCCAGCTCCCTCAGCTTCTTCGTAACCGGAGCGATGAGAGGAACCCAATCCGGACGACCCCAACCCGTAACCGGATACATGTCGTAACCTACCAGATCAGTCGCCCGGCAAAAAGCGCGATAGGTGTCATCGTCGTATTTAGCGAACTGCTTGTAGAAGGCTGAAGTGAGGTTAAGATACACCGGATGGGTTGCGTCGACCTCCTTGATGGCCTCGTACTGCCTGCGAATCTCATCCGGCGAGAGGCGCGGGCGCTCAGGCTGGTCGGGTGAGAGCGGCGGTTGGTCGCCGGTGGTCAAGAGGAAAGCGTCGAAGGAGAAGAGAAAATCCTGCTCAGCCACTGCGTCCGGTCTGCCCAAGGTGCGCGACTCGTCAACTTTGATCTCGAAGGTGTGAGTCCCCTCGGTCAACCGGGCCGCGCCGTAAGGATGCCAGCCGACACTCAGGTTCTTCCCTACAGACTCCGACTCGAGGGTCTTCAAATCGCGCGGAGTGTGTTGCCACTCTTTTGCGTCGAACCTCCACCAGGAGGGGGAGCCCCAGGCTTTGCCGAACTCCCGGACCCAGAGATGATAGTCTGCTGTGGCGGGAACCTCGACGCGGTACTGCGCCTGGTACGCACCTTCGGCAGGGAGGGAATTCGCGCTTGTCGAAAGCCAGTGACCGCCGCTGAGCCGATCACTCTCCACGTTCATCCAGTTCTCCCGTAGGAAGTTCGTCGCCTGGGGAGATTCCGCTTCCCACCAGAGGTTGCTGTGCCCCTGCTCGTCTTTGGGGGTCTTCACTGGTGACGTGTAGGAAAGGCGCAAGGGCAGGTCGGGTTCGTCGCCGAACATCCATGTGAGAAGAGCCGGGTGGCTTTTCAGTGGGTAGTTGTCAGCCCTCGCATGGATGATGCCCCAGAGCTTCCTGGTCTGCAAGGCATCAAGGAATTGCTGAGTCGTTTCGCCTTCCCGCGCCCCTTCCGCCATGAAGGTGTTTAGGCCGAGGGATTTCAGAAAGTCAAAGTTGCCAATGGGTTGCAGCCAGGCGAAAAGGGGAAGCACCGGCTTCCCGTCAACACGAAGCTCACCCCGCTGACCCACCTTTACCGTAACGGAACGCTTGCCCGGGACGGGGGCGATCGCCTTCTCGACGGGAACACTACCTGGTTGGGCCGTCGGCTGCGGAAAGGCGATGTGTCCCAGGCCCCACGTCAGGCCGCACGCAGGCAACAAGCGCGAAAGTGCCTGTCGTCTCATTTTTCCTCCTCTTGGGTGAGAACAATCTCCCAATCGGAAACGCCCTGCATGAAGAAGCGCGCCACTTCCCCGGCAAGCTTGTCACTGCCTCTGATATCGTCGCCGAGGCCGATGACCTGCGGATACCAGGCCCCTCCCTCGTGGATCTTCTCCGGTATCGTCCAACTCGTCGGGTCGGAGAGGTCGGTGGAGAAGGTGACGTAGACCCCTTCCTGCTTCCAGCCTTCCCCCTTTGCCCGGTTGAGCAGCATGACGTAGCACTGCAAGCGGCTGTTCCAGTGTAACGACGGGCCCCAAAATGAGTCGCAGTTGGCCTGTTCCCAGGCGATGAAAGTGGGAAAGGTGGGGGTGACTTCACCACCCAGCGCCGGTTGCGACCAGTCACCCTCGTGCCATTTCCAGACCTTGCCGACGGGGTCGTCGCGATCAGCCCACGCCATGCGAGCAACCGCCACTCCCTGAACCGCGACATCGCCTGCATAGTTGCCATAGAAGAAGCAGAGCCACTTCCCGTCGCGATCCAGCATCACACTG
The DNA here is from genome assembly GCA_016199605.1 of Armatimonadota bacterium. Lineage (GTDB taxonomy): Bacteria > Armatimonadota > Abditibacteriia > CG2-30-59-28 > CG2-30-59-28 > JACQGJ01. The sequence continues at coordinate 4,952 of JACQGJ010000055.1, forward strand.
AAGTCTCCATGACCACCGGCGAAGTAGCCGTTCTGAGCCGTACACTTCAGTGTGTTCGGCGGAGCTTCCATGACGACACCGAGGTCTTCGCAGTGTACGCCGTTGTCAACGGAACGGAAAGCTCCGATTTCCGGCGCCGTCAGTCCGGTACCCGGACAAAGCCCCCACGGCTCCTTGTGGTACCAGGCGTACAGGGCTCCATCTTCCGCCGGCCACGTGGCCTCAATCCATCGTCCTGCCTGGACTTCATTGCTCAGGCTAACCTTCTCCGCGTCGCCGAGGTTGAAAAGGTCGGATCCTGAACAGCGAAAGGGATGACCGGCGGAATTGAAGACGTAAAGCTGGTCACCGACCCAATGCGCCGGGCTGTTGCAGTCAACGGTTCCGGGGAACCTGAGAGTCGGTGCAGAACGTAGAAAAGTATGAGGTTGTATCATCGGTATGACCTTTCGACCACTGTGGTACATGGTTTTCTTCAGAATCCTCGGATCAGGGCTTCCCGGCAACACGCAACTGCGTTGAGAGATAGTACCGCAGCCCGTCGGTCTCATACTCCAACTCGCCATAGAAGGCAACAAATCCTTCGGTGGGGGGATCCATCATACCGAGGACGGTATTGCCCTTGAGGGTCGCTGGTTGTTCGACCCACTTCGCCTTGCGGAAGTCTTTGCTCGGCGAGCGCGCCACCCAGAGACGGCCGGCAAGGGGAGCAGGTTTCGCGTGGATGGTGAGTCGCAGCTTACCATCGGCGTCGTCATGCTGCCAACGCAGTCTGGGTAGCCTCTTGCCCGACCTCTGCGAACGTGCGAAGGCCGCAAGCCCGTTGACGGCTCGCGTTAACTGGGGGGCGCCGTTGTCAAGCTGTTGCTGCAGGTTGTGACCCGCGTTGGGAGTGTAGACGATCCACTTGTCTCCCTTCAGTCCATCCCAGTAAATGTTCAGGGCATCGGTTGACCAGTAGGGATCGTTGTTGCCAAGAATCAGGAGCTTGGGTCCTGTCAGTTTGTCGCGATAGGAGTAAGGGTCCACGAGGCGGAGCAAGTCGTTAGCCAGCGGTGAGCTAATCAGTTGCGGAAGTCCGCGGGCCGTGAAGTCGCCGATCTCCTCACTGAAGCCACCGAGTGTTTCCTGCTGGTGGCGCATCTGCTCCCGTATGTTCAGCACGTCGATCACCATCGGCGCTATGGCTTTCACGCGTTTGTCCCCGGTCGCCCCCGTGAGCCAGGACGTCCAGCCGCGCTTCGACGCTCCGGTAATGACGAAACCCTTGATCGGCTTCTTCCATTCCTGTTGAGAGAAGGACTGAAGCGCATCCATGGCTTTGACGACGCTCTTCACCATGGGAAACAGCAGCGGCCAGCTCTCGTCTCTGGTGGTCAGGTACTTCATGAAGGTCTCGGCGATGAGAGCGTCCTCCGTCTTTCCACCAAACAGGGGTTGCTTCGGGACGTTGTAGAGGACAGCGAAAGGCGCTTTCATCTTCTGAGCGACTTCCATGCCGAAGGTCATGTCGTTCGCATCGGGGTTTCCTCCCGTGTTCATCAGGAGGAGGGTGGAAGAGGGTCTGGTGTCTTTCGGTTGATAGACCTGGAGCGAGTGTTCCCAGGTGATGTCCTGCCAGACTTGGGACACAAGGTGAAGGTCATAGACGGTGCCTTGAGGGTGGTTGATCTTCTCTCTCAGTTCCCATTTGTAGGCAGGCTCCGGTCGTTGGACGTAGGTGAGGAGGTCAGACCAGGCGTTGGTGAAGACCGCGGACAACGACACGCAAGCCAACGCAACGCAGCATCTGAGCTTCAATCTGGATTGGCGGTTAACGGACAAGGCAGATACCTCCAAAAGCGATGTTTATGGGTCACGGAAGAACGCGGGAGAGCGCCGTACGATTACTCCCCCGTGATGCGGTCTATCTCAACCTTTGATCCCGGCGTCGCGCCCCCCACTGTGGGATCGAAGCGAATCGCCCGAATGGCTTTGCCTTTCCATCGTGGATGCGTCCCCACGGGAATCTCGTATTCATGCCACTCGCCATCGGGAGTGACCTTGAAGTTGAGGTACTTGGCGTCGGTAAACTGGGGCTCGTCGCTCGTCGTCCAGAAAAGCTGTCCTTCAGGTTGGCACGGTGGAAGTTTCATCCGGACTTTGATTTTCGAGTATGTGTCAGGATCGATCCGCAGGAAGGTGCGACAGAGGAAGGGATCGTTTCCCGTGAAGGTTAGCGTGAGAACGCTGTTCTTCACTTGGGGCGCGGTGAGTGAACTGAACCCTCCCCACCCATCCAGGTCGCCGTCCGTGTTGAACTGGAAGTCGATGCCCGGCAGCAGTTTGGGCGGCTCGGGATACTTGAACTCGGTATCGAGGCGAAATAGCTTGCCGTCGCCGGCCTCCAAGTGCAGTTTAGCCTTGTGGTTCTCCAGGGGCAACAACTTTTCCTCCGACCTCACCGTGAGCTCTGTGGCACCCGTGATATGTGATCGGAACGTGAGGTCTACATCCACCGGCTTGTCATGGTCACGGTTAACGACCATTGAGTACTCTCTCCCGGAGGCCTCCTTAAAGAAGCCGAACACGAGGGGCGGCTCCCCCTGGGCTTGCACCGGTGCATCGGCGCCAAGCTTCGTACATCCCTGCGGAATCGGGCCAGTGTGGAACACGCCGGTAGAAGTCAGGCCGAGCATCGTCTTCCCCAGAGCTTTGATCTCGGCGTTAAGCTGCTGCACGATGGGGTACAGTCGCGCGGGGCTGCCATCAGCGTGAACGATGCCGATTTCCTTCTCCGCCTCCCAGGCTTTGTCTGTCCAGTAGGTGAAGTACATCAGGCCCTTCATCCCGTAGGCGAGGGAGGTGTAGACCTGCCAACGCATCTCGCCGGCTGACGGGTCCCTGTAACCGAGGTGCGGCAGAGACAGGATGATGTTCCAGGGAGGAACGCCGTAGCGCAGGCCGTACTCGCGAATCAACGCCAGGTTCTCAAAGTAGTCGGGGCGGTCCTGACCGTTCTTCAGAAGGCAGTAATGGTCATAGCTCAAAACTGCCGGCTTGACGATGCCAAGATACTTTTCGAGATGGTCTGCGTACGTGGGGTTGCCCAACTGTTCGACGCTCGCGTAAGTCGGAAAAAGATTGATGTAGGGAAGGTGTTTCGGGTCACGCCTTTGTAGCTCCTGGCTTACCTGCCCGAGCGCCTGGAACAACTCGTGGTTGGGTTCATCCTGGATGTAGTAACCGTAGAGAGCAGGATTCGAGGAGTAGTCCGCGACAACCTGGCCGATCATCTCTTTCCACTTGTCGTCCATCACCATCTGCCAGGTGATTCGGTCCTCCGCCAGCATCGCCTTGATGCCGACTTGCCGACAGAAGTCGAACATCTTCTTGTTCTCCTCGAGGGAATACCCTCCCGTCGGGCCACAGAAGGTGAAGTTGCAGTCCTTCACTCGTTGCCAGGTTTCCAGCTTGTTCTCACTTACGGGCGGGCCGTACCAGTAGCTGATCGGGAACTCGTCGGGCTGCCAGGCAGTTTCGCCAAGGGATTTAGTGTGAATCGTCAAGAGAATCAACCCTCCCAGCAGTACGTTGCGCACAACAGGGCAGAGGATGTTCCGGCGGGAATAGGGGCGCATGAATCTTCATCCTTTCTTCCTCGATTTCCACAGGGGCATGAGGTCACGAAATCCAATCGGTTTGATTTGCAGCTCGTCCAGTGTCTGCGCAAATTGAGGGTCGCTGAGGATGCGGTGGTCGAGGTCCCGAACGACGGCCGAATTCGTTGTATGCGATAGCTCGTCCGACATGACAGCAGGATGCAGGATGATCTCTGTCACGCCGGGTTCCAGCGATTTCAGTGCATCAACGTAGGACTGCCGTCGCGACTCGTAGTTGTCGCCTTCCACTCCCGTAAGGAGGGCATCGAGCATCGGTATTCCACGGTCGTTCAGGGATGTGAAAAGAGATCCGGGAAGGGATACTCCCATGCGATCCAGAGTTGCCTGAACGGCCGGGCTGTAGCGGATGAGCATAGGCGGGATGTCGTACTCCTCAGCGACCCGCAGGTAGACGCCGAATAGTTCGGCCGACGCAAAGAGAGTTCCCATGTGAGAATCGAGGTGAGTGGGCTTCATGCCAACCCCCAGCGCGCGTTCGATCTGGGCGCGCAACTCCCTCTCGACCTCTTCCGGTGATGCGCTCTGAAGCACGGAGGCAACACTGCTCCACATGAAACCCTCCGGATCCACGAGGCCACCGACGCCCTCCCTGGCGACGGGGCCCCACCGGTAATGCTTCCATTCGCTGGTGAGGGTAAGATGCAGCCCCACATCGGCGTCCCTGTGCTGCCGGTGATACTCGGCGGCTTCCGGGAACCAGGGACACGGAACCATGACGCTCGCGGCCTTTACAATACCAGCCTCGAGAACTCCCGCGCATCCGATGTTCGCAGAATGGCACATGCCCATGTCGTCGGCGTGAAAAAGAACCAGTCGACTTTCACGGGGATAGCCCAGGCGCTGAGCCAGGTTGTCTCCAATCGCGCGCATTCCAGTGCATCCAATCATCAAGAGAATCAAGTACGATACCGAACGCCAGCTCCGCTCAAACCCCAACGTACCAGCGCGGAAGCGCATGGGCCTCTGTCGTCTACGCCGTCCCGCGTGTGGGATACTCCACTGCCAGCTTTACACATCTTTCCGGCTCCTCATCAATCAAACGATACGCTTCCGCCGCGTCGGTGATCGGTACGCGAGGTTGGAGCAAGCCGTCAACCCGCAGGTTTCCTGTTGCGAACAGTTGCAGCACGGTGTACTCAACTCGCGCCTGATCCCACAGCGGATAGTCGCGGTAGGGCACGCTTTCGAGACGGGCGCCAGACACGATCGTATGGCGGTTGAAGTGCCATTCCTCGCCCAACCGGAGGTCAGTGGCTCCGCCGGAATACCACGCGACCGGAACGATGGTGCCGCCGAAGCGAGTGCCCCGAATCGCGTGATGCAGAGCGTCGTGGGATCCGCTCACTTCCAAAGAGAGGTCCACTCCCTTCATGTCGGTCGCCTTGCGAATCTCGAGTCCGGCATC
>JACQGJ010000019.1 GCA_016199605.1 Armatimonadota bacterium
CTTTTGGGGGTAAGTCTGATACCCCACCCTCAGGAACCCTTGTCCCACAAGGCTTCCTGAGTATTGAACAGTCTCAAATAACAGCATCTTCAGTAATCCGGGCCGGCAGTTCGTCTACCGCGACGGGAACCGGTTCACACCTGGTCCGCTCGAGAAGTGCCGATACGTCGAGCCTGGCGGTTTCGTGCCGGAGACGGTGTGTCTGACGGACGAAGGTTTCCTCGTGGGCTGCCTCCGTGTGTCGGAGTATATGTGGTCGGATGACCTTGGCCAAAGCTGGTGGAGAATCCAGGGGATACCGGTCCTGGAAGGCGGCGAGGCAAATCCTCAGCGATACGAATGCTATCAACCCTGGATGCACTATCTTGGAGACGGTCGTATTGCCTGCGCGGGACATTACGGGGGCGATGACCCGTTGGGCCACCGGGACCAGTACCTGAACATCCACCTTTTTCGTGTGGCAGCACAACGGAGGGCGAGAGAATGCCGAATACTCGTTGACCGGGATTTCGACGAAACAGAAAATGTATACAAGAACGCCTACACCATGACGCTCCTGTGCGACGGTTCTCCGCTGCCTGGCCGAGAGCTGGAGTTCTGGTACGCTCCGCAGGGAGATCCCGGCTATGATCAGGAGGGTGTCCGCCCCTTGGAGGCGCGCATGAAGGTCGGCGGCACGACGCTCAAGGTTGTCACCGATGCGAAGGGACTGGCCAGGGTCAGCGTGCCGGAAATGGACAACATGACCGACAGGCACGCGCACTACCTGGTTATCGCGGGGTTCAACGCCGACGGACGAGATTCCGAGTACAAGCCTGCCCAGACCCCGCAGCTCCTGTTCTATGCGCTCGCCTATCAAGAACCGCCTTTGGAGCCCGGACGGAACGCTTAACGTCTTGGAGGATACACGACCTATCACCGATCCCAGACACAACACGCCGGACCTTGTGGAACAGTCGCGCCGCAGCGGCCGGCCTGCTGCCGTCACGCATCGAGGTCGATCCATCTCCGCTGTGGAGGATGTTCGGACTTACAAGCAGAGACTGTCAAGATTGGAGTTGGCGGAGAAGGTTGCCAGAGGTATTCGGGCGGCTGAGCAGGGAGATTTCGTCTACCATAGCACTGCTATGAAGCGGTTGGAGACCGTGGTTGGCGAGTAGTAGGCGGTTCCGTGTACTGTGGACTCGGCCTGCGTTGACAGACCTCGAAGGGATCGCGGGCTTCATTCTGCTTGACACCCTTCAGCATTCACTCATCTCTCATCCCCCTTCATCAATGGCAGCATCACCCTCGCCGTCTGCTCCACCGCCGTCTCCTGGTCGGGTTGCTGCGAAAGCTCCGCTGACAGGAAGCCGTCATATCCGACTGCCTTCAGTTCCGCCACAAGTCGCGCGAAGTCGAAGTCGCCCGTACCCGGTGCGCCACGGTCCGGCTCGGTGATGTGAACGTGCTTCAGATGCTTTCCCGCACACCGAACTGCCTCTGCCGGGACTTCCCCGGCATGGGCGATATGGGCTACATCCAGCATCAACTGGAAGTGTGGGTGGCCAATCCGTCGAACCGTCTCGACGCCGGCTGCAGTTGTGGTGATGAAGTCGTGAATCGTCGGGGCGATCGGTTCGAGCACAATCGTCACCCCAAGGTCACCTGCGTGGTCCGCTGCTTCTCGGAAGGCGTCTTCGGCCCAGTAACGAGCGACGCTCTCCGGGACCTCGGGACAGAACCGGCCCCTCAACCGCCCGATGTTCACGGCAGCCTTGAGGGGTGCGGCGAAGGTGATGAACTCCTTCATCCGTTCCCGCGCCGCGACCCGAACAGATTCGTCGGGATCGATGAACGACAGTCCGTCCTCCCCGTAAACCTCGCCCGTGCAGAGAACCGGTACGACAAGACCGTGACGATCACAGAGCCGAAGGACTTCCTCGACGCTGTTTTCCGCCGGTCGCTTCATCATCAACTCAGCGCCGTCGTAGCCGAGGTCGGCGAGTCGCCGGAAGCTTCTTTCGAGAGGCGCGCGGTAGGCAGTCACCCCCGCGCCGGTCACCTCAGGAGTTGCGAGGACGTATGATAATCTCACTGTCTCTGTAAACGTCACCACCGTTTGATTTTCTTCAGGTATTCGACCAGTTCATCGTACTGCCCACTCTCGTTGGAGTATCGGGCGTAGTTGCGCGCGGAAACGAGCCATTCCGAGGCCGAGCTGGTCATCTGTTTCAGCTCTCGCTCGAAGTCCTCCATGCTGACGGGATGAACCTTCCCGGCTTCGAGAGACCGCGCCAACGCGCGTTCGGACGCTCTCTCGCAGAGGGCGACCAAGTCGGCTCCAGTCATCAAGGCGGTCTGCTTTCCGAGCCTGGGGGCATGGAGGGAGTCGCCTCCCGGCAGTTTTGAGAGGTGGCGACGAAGAATCTCGGCGCGAGATTCCTCGTCGGGTGGCGGAACAAAGAATACGCGGTCGAAGCGACCCGGACGGCGGAAGGCAGAGTCCACACTCCACGGTGCGTTTGTAGCAGCGAAAACCATGAGGTCCTCATTGTCCCCTCCCATTCCATCCATCTCCTGGAGGAGTTGGTTGACGAGGGTCTTCCAGAACTGCGACTCGGAGCGTCCGCGGCTCGATCCCAACGCGTCAAACTCATCGAAAAAGATCACTGCCGGCGTCCGCTGGCGAGCCCGATCGAAAAGTCCATGGAGTAGCCTCTCGCTTTCTCCCCAGTACTTGTCAAGGATCTCGTGGATGCCGACGGAAAGAAACATGGCGCCACACTCACCGGCCGTCGCGCGAGCGAGAAAGGTCTTGCCACAACCCGGCGGACCGTAGAGCAGAATTCCCCCGCCTGCGGACCGCCGGAAGGCGTGGTAGATCTCTGGGTTCTTGAACGGGGCAATGATGCGAAGTCGAATCTGGTTCTTCACGTCCTCCAATCCTGCGACATCGCGGAAGGTGACCACTCGCCGATCCCACTCGATCTGCGAGAGCAGGTCTTCCACCTCCATCGATTCTGACTGGATGCTGGCGCGGGCCAGGTCGTCGTCCTCTTCGGCTGGCTCGTAAATCTCGCCCCTCGCCTGCTGGACTTCGTCTGGTCTGTCCACACCTTCGGCTGGCTCGGATGCCTCGTCTCCAGAGCGCAGGCTCTCCAGTTCGGAATCGACAAGCTCGGGATTCGACCCCCGGGCCTGCAGATATGCCCGAGCCGCCCCTGCGATATCCCCGCGGGCATGAAGCACTCGCGCGAATTCCAGGCGTAAGTCGGCATCGTCTCGGTCTTCCAGCAGGCGCTCGACGCGAATCAAGGCTTCGGCGAGTTGACCCGATGCGCGCAGGAGGGGCACGAGTCGCTTGAGTGCGGATAGCTCATCGTGACCGAGCTCGAGGGTTGTTCGGTAGGCGGAAATCGCCTCTTCGTTGCGGTCCGCCTGCGCAAGCAGGTCTCCGTAGTGCATCCACAGAGGCCCGTTTCGCGGATCGGAGTCCAACGCCTGCTTGATGGCCTCAATAACCAGAAGATCAGGGTTCATCATCGCGGTGGCCTCAGTTTGATCCAGAAGTGAGCAACGGGAGTGATCAGCCATGTGTAGATAACCAGGAGCAAATAGCCGAGGACGAGCGGCTTCGCAGCCGCTTCAGGAGCGTTCAAGCCTCGCATGAGGAAAAGTACTACCATGAACGCGCCCCACACGGCGAACTGCTTGCCCGGAAGTCGATTGACTAACAGAGTCCAGAAGTACATCGGGAGATAAAGCCACCGGGTTGACATGTCCGCGATTCTGAACCACTCCTCGATGTCGGAGTTCGTGGGGTCGATTCGTAGTGCTTCCCGCAGATGACGCCGCGCCTTGAAGGGATGACCTGAGCGCCAGTAGGTGAGTCCAAGCAGAAAGTGAGACCCGGTCTGGTCTGGATCAAGAGAAACACTCCGCTCGCCCGACCCATGCGTTTCCGACACCTTCTGCTTCTCGGACAGCACGGCGGCGAGGACTCCATGCGCCCGGCCTTCGTCGGGGTCCAACTCCAGACACCGGCGGAGCAGCCCCTCCGCCTTGTCGAGATGGCCCGTCTTCTGCATGAGCACACCGTAGGCAAAATAGTACCGCGGTTCCTCCGGGTCGATGCGCAGAGCGTTGAGGTAGTGCTGTTCTGCCTCCCGGTGTCTCCCTGTATCCTCACACAGCATTCCGAGGAGGTGCATCGCGCTGCCGTTGTCTGGGTCGAGTCCGAGCGCAACTTTGCATTCCTCCTCAGCTTCGTTTTTCTGTTTCTTCTGGAAGAGCACCCAACCCAAGTGGACGTGGAGGTCTGACATCTGTGGTTCAGCGGCGAGGGCAGTGCGCAACTCCCGCTCGGCGAGGTCGTACTGGCCGATCTCAATCAGATGGATCGACTTCTGAAGAATCTCTCCCACACCGGGTTTGGTGAGTGTTTGCCAATCTTCCATCGGATCACCTCATGGGGAGGGTGAAACCCGCGCCATCACAGCAAGGACAAAGACCACAGCCAGGTTCGCGACGATACTTCCCACGGAAGCCAGGATGGCGGGAATCCACAGTTTCCCGGTCTGCAAACCGCTGAACTGGTGAAGGCGGAAGCGCCGACGCTGCATGGAAGCCATGCCGATTGCGATGGCCACGTGGCAGGCCCGGGTCACCATTCGAAAAGTTGACGCTGAACCCCGATTCTTTGGGGCGATCAAACCATGTGTCGTCGCCCAGAAAAGGAAGCCGCACGTTCCCAGAGTCACCAGGATGACCAGCGCCAGCGCTGGGTAAAACCAGCGTCTCATTCCCAACCGGTTGAAGTTGATAGCCAGCAACGTTCCGCCGCTGGCAAGGGAAAAGAAGAATGACAGCATGACCAGTGCCCAAGGGCTCCAAGGCTCGTGGAAGCCGGTAGCATCGTCCTCCTCGGTCAGTGAGGGTTGGAACAGGTCTTCCTGAAAGTTGGAGATCGACATCGTGGCCTTCCACACCTCGGCAGGTTGCCGGATAAGTTATCATGACAGATTTGGTTAGTCAAGACGGCCTGAACACAAGGCCCAAACACAAGGCTTTTCTTGAGACCATCTCTTGTGAGACAATGCACGGACACCCACCGATTCCGACAGATCAGGAGAACACCCATGGCGCTTCACGAAATCAGTCTGAACGGCAGCGACTGGAAAGTCCTTCCCATGATGCCCTCTGAATGGGAATGGAAACGCGTGTGGGAGAAGCCCGATCAAGTGTATCCAAGCCTCTGGATTCCCGCGCAGGTTCCAGGAACGGTGCAGGACGATGCCTTCGACGCCGGGCTGATTCCCGACTTCACTTACGACCTGAACAGCCGAGCGTGCGAATGGACAAGCGAGCGGGATTGGGTGTATGTGAAGGAGTTTGAGTCTCCCGAAGTTCCACCCGGTGGCATCGTGCGGTTGCACTTTGAGGGAGTTGACTACGCCTGCCATGTGTTCCTAAACGGCCAACACCTCGGCGACCATGAGGGGATGTACGACGCCTTCGAGTACGACGTCACCGATCTCCTCACAAGAGGCGGAACGAACAAGCTCGTGATGGTTGTGGAGCACGCGCCGCGAGAGGTCGGGCAGATCGGGCGGACGAGTGCAGTGAGGATCTGGAAGGCGCGCTTCGCCTACGACTGGGACTGGTGCACACGGCTGGTGCCGGTGGGAATCTGGGATAGCGTGAGTCTCCTCGTAACAGGGCCAGCGTATATCAAAGTTGCTCGCGTCACTACCATACTTCATGATGACCTCAAGTCGGCAGATGTTGGGCTTGCAGTTGAGATCGGGGCGAATGGTTCGCACGCGTTGCGAGCGTCGTTCTGGGTCGACTTCGAGGGACAGTGCTGCATTAACGAAGAACAGCGCATATTGGTTAGCGGATTGAGAACAGGAAGCGCATACTGTGACGCGATCCGCCGACCGCACCTCTGGTGGCCGAACGGGTACGGCGACCAGCCCCTCTACAATGCCAGGTTTGGTCTGTTCTCGGAGAGAGGGGATGTGCTCGACGATTGCACGTTCCACTTTGGCGTTCGCCGTGTGCGCGCGGTCACGAATGACGAAGCGCCCGAGGGGGCCTTGCCCTACGTGCTGGAGGTGAATGGGAAGAAGGTCTTCATCAAAGGCTGGAACTGGGCGCCGATTCATCAACTCTACGGGCGGGAAATGCCGGATCGCTATGAGCGGTGGCTCCGTACCGCGCAGCACGCCCACTGCAACCTCCTGCGGGTGTGGGGCGGCGGTCTGCTGGAGAAGGAGGTCTTCTACAACCTCTGTGACCGCTACGGTATCATGGTGTGGCAGGAGTTCATTCAATCCTCCTCTGGTATCGACAATCGTCCGAGCGAATCGCCGGAGTACCTCCGATACATCCGCGACCAGGCGGAGAAGATGATTCCC
>JACQGJ010000490.1 GCA_016199605.1 Armatimonadota bacterium
CTTCCGGAGGATAACCCTCTTGTGGGAACTCCGGGTCTCTGAGAGAATAGGCGCACTCACAAGGAGAAGTCAATGATCATCGACTGTCACGCGGTATTGCTGACTCCAGCACGACGGTCCCCATGGCTCAACAGTGGAGGTCGGACAACTCGCGGAAGCGTTTGACGAACCGAGACGACGCTGGTAGATTGTGCTGGAAATATGCGGCGACTCAGAGCGGCAGGGATCGCTCTCCGAGGACACCTCTACCGTTCTACTCCGGCGAGGCAAGAGGATGAGGGTAAATCTCCCTTCGAGACACGTCTGGCGACGAATTCCCCCTGCGGTCTTTGTCTTGTCTTCTGGCTGGCGTGACGGGGCGCAATCCCTGCCGAACACATCCTTTTGTCAAGGAGGACACGACTGTGAAGGGAAAGAGAAGTTGCAAGTTAGTGATGTTGTTGGTCATTGTGATGGGGATCCCTTGCTTCGGGCAAACGGTTGATCTGAAGGAAGTGCTTGCCGGTAAGATATTTCCTCTGTCGGTGAAGTTGAAGGACCTCAATGCAGAGTGGCGGAGAGTAAAAGCGGGTGGGATGTATGACACGTCGTCCCTGATGATGATGTACGGGTTGATGCAGGGAAGTACCCTCAGTCATTACACAAAGGGAGATACGGTTACCATCGGCAGTGAGACATACCTCGTGACTTATCGACCTCCGACGAAGGACGCGCGGTTGGCAGCGATGATGAGAGGTGAGATCCCCCGCGAACAGCGATTGCCGGAGAAGCTGACTCCTGAAACAGGCCTGTCGCTCTCACTGCTCAACCTGAAAACGACAGGCAGTTTGAATGACGTGGCGCCGTTCAACATGCAAGAGGAGATCGCCGCCCAAAACGGCCTGCTCGGGATCATCGCTGAACAGACAGCGAAACCAGTCAACGCCTCCTCGGATAGCAATTTGAAGCAGTTGGGCCTGGCTTTGATCATGTATGCGAACGACTATGACGACGTGCTGCCACCGATGAAGGAGGCGGCAACAGTGAAGAAGGCACTTCTGCCCTATATAAGAACCGAGTCCATTTTTGTCCATCCTGGCACCCATGAGCCCTACCAGCCCAACCCCATCCTCTCGCGCAAGAAGCTCGCGCACATCAAGTTCCCTGCCTCTATGGTTGCCCTGTACGAAGCCTCTCCGGCGGCAGACGGGACGCGGGGTCTTCTCTTCCTGGATGGGCATGTTGCGCGGATACCGGAGACGGAATGGCCCCAACACAAGCAAGCCTCAAAGATACCATGAGTCGTTCCGCACGCGCGCAGAAATGGGAGTACCTTTATCATCGGCGTGATTCCCCCGTGCATCGAGCCGGTCAGGGGAAGGGTATACCGGATCGAGGCGCACGAGTTATGTGGACGCCCTTTGTATCAGGCATGAACGGCTCACTTCGCAAGCCGCTTGTCGGGGTGTGGATGGCGGTCTACGTCGTTGGCAGCGGGACGTGCCGGGAAGTTTGCCGTGCGGAACTCGCGTCGGCCGTCGCGTTGACCTTCTACGACCGGCGATGCTTCGCTTCCGCTTCCAGTTCGGCCAGACGCTTTTCTATCTCGGCGAGGCGCTCTTCGGCCTCCCGCCGGGCGGCAGCCTCGGTGGTGGCGCGCGCTTCGGCCTCTCGCCTGGCGGCCGCCTCGGTAGCCGCCCGGGCTTCCGTCTCTTGTCGGGCGCGGTGCGTTTCCTGGTGAGTCAACAGCACGTCTCCCCCAGGTGTGTAGATGCGCAGCCGGCCGGTGTCGTCTTCTCCAAACCAGAGGTCAAGGGTGTTGCTGTAGACCCATCCGCGCGCATCAGGGAGTACAGTTTCATATCCCTTTTCGGTCAGACGATACAGGTAGAGGTGGTGGCGGGTGGGGTGGTAGTAAATGTATTCGGGAATTTGAAGGTCAAATCCATAAATGTCCAGCTTCGGCCCTTCGTCACGCACAAAGGTCGAACGGGAACCGACCTCAATGACCAACAAAGCCGGCGGGTCCGCCCATTTCAAATGCACGTCCGGCGTCGGATCGGAAGGTTCGCAGTCGACCACGAGGACGTCCGGGGCTGCGTATTCATTGAAGCTCCGTTCCTCCCAGTACATGCAAATATCGCCAGTGATCCATCGGTTGGGGAAGTGTGCAGTCAACGCGTCTCTCAGGTAGCGAACCTGGGCTTCGTGGAGCGGCTTCTCGGGCACATTGTCCTCCTCGTGAATGGGATACAGGTCGTGCTCGTCGACCATCGAGGGCTTGGGCGGGGGAATTACGGGACGAGCTCGTGGCTGTCGCGTGGGGGTCGGTCGCGTTAAGGTTGTGTCGCTCATGGTTTTCCCTCCTGCATCACGCCTGATGGTAGACGTAACCGGAGGCTTTGTCAAGGAAGCCTCGCGGGGGAACAAGCAGAGATCCCAAAAATCACAATCGCAGGAGCATTTCAAATACATAGACGCTCAGCAATAATAATTCCCATCGCAGGTCTGTTCACCCTTCTGACCCTTGGGCTGCGCACCACCCAAGTGTCAGCCCAGGACCAAGCCCCTGCGGAGGAGCTCTCCGTTCCCGCCCTTGTTGTCGCCGATCTTGTTCCAGGTGAGTACTCGGTGGTGATCGGACAGAATGCTCCGGTGAACGTTGTCGTCAGCAGGGAAAGCGGCCTGCTGTGGGTTGAGGGTGCAGCGGGATTGATTCGGGCGACCTTGAAGAAGGCTTTGTGAGAACTTCCGGAGGATAACCCTCTTGTGGGAACTCCGGGTCTCTGAGAGAATAGGCGCACTCACGAGGAGAAGTCAATGATCATCGACTGTCACGCCCACATCAAGGGAGGCGATGCCGGAAGGCGCGAGTTCACGGCGGATTTCCTGCTGCGGCAGTTGGACGAGGCAGGCATTGACAAGCAGATGGTCTTCTCCATCATGCTCCCCTCCCGCGAATCGAATGACCTGACGCGTGATCGAGTTCGTGGACACGAAGACAGGTTGATGCCCTTGTGCCATGTAATCGCCCAAGAGGCGGAACTGGCCCTGGATGAGTTGGACCGGGCCATCGGGGACTGGGGATGGAAGGGCGTGAAGATGCACTGGGGTGAGAGCGCCGAGGTGATCAGTCTCGAAATGATGCAACCCATCGTAGAGAGAATCTCCGAGCTTGGCGTGCCGCTGCTTCTCGACACGGTGTATAAAGTCGACCTTGCGATGCTGATGGTCTACGAGAATCCAAACACTACTTTCGTCGTCGCCCACTGGGGTTCACCTCAGAATCCCGATCTGATGGAGCGCTGGGCGCGCTTCGCCCGGGTGACTCCCAACTGCTATCTCGACTGCTCCTTCTGCCATTGCTGGTGGAAGATGACGGAGTGCTTTGAAGTCGCTACCTGCGACAAAGTTCTCTTTGGCAGCGACGGCCCGCTTTGGCACCCGCTGCCCGAGTTAATGAAAGTGCGAGTCTGCCGTCTGGCGCCGGAGGACGAGGAGAAGGTGCTCTGGAAGAACGCGGTCAAGGTGTTCAAGCTGGGGGGCGACTGATATGCCCATCCCGATCGCGCTGCTCGTTGACGATAGTTGCCCGCTGATTCACGTGTTTCGCTTCCACTGGGAGGACGTGCACCATCGTGACCCGATGACAAAAGACGGTCGACGGTTGCTGGATCATATCCCGAACAGCTTCCTCAATGATTTCTGCGAGATCTGCGACCGTTGGGGCTTCGCCGGCAAGTTCTCCATCGTTCCTGCGCCGGCGGATAGGGGAGATGTTGTCCGGGGAATCTCAGGCTTCCCGCCGGAGGAGACGAATCAGTGGCTCGACACCGTCCTGCGTCGCCTGAGTCCTCGGTTTGATTTCACACCCGAAGGAATCACCCACAACCTCGCCGTCGACTTGGTTACAGGAAAGATGCTCCCCATCGGGGAGAACGAGTGGTCTCAAACCCAAACGCGAGAAACGCTTACTCCGTACCTGGTTCGACAGCTTGAGTTGCTGAAGGCTGCCGGCGTAGACGCCAACGGATTCACCTCGCCGTGGGTGTTCGGGATAAAGGTGGAGCCGGAATATATCGCCGCGATGGTCGAAGCGCAACGGCAGGTTTGCCGCCGTGAATCAAGCTGGTATTTCCTGCACATGAGGTGGGAGGAACCGCACACGAAGCCCTGGGTCGCGCACAAGGATCAGCGAGGACGGTTGGTTTCCATTCCAGCTACGATCCCGGATTTGTGGTGGGAGACGATAGATGAACCGAACGTCGAACCTACAGACATTGCAGAGCGTCTGCGCGATTGCACCACGAAGGTCGTGAAGGCAGGCGGCACCCCGGTTGTACTCACTCACTGGCAGTCGCTGTTCTCGAATGGGTTGGCCGCCGGTCTCAAGGCCCTCGACGAGTATGGCAAGCTCATCGCCGAAGATGGAAGGTTCCAGTGGGTGAAATGCTCGGAGCTGGCAAACGCGACACCTGACCTTTGAAGGTGGTTATCCGTTCAAACGCACAGACAGAGGAGGCAAATCGTGTTACGAATCATTGGCATTCTCAGCGGAATTGTGATGGTCATTTGTGTCGCATGGGGTGTGCTTCACCTCCGGGGCCGCCCGCAAGCGACGCCGAAGGCGCCCCTTCAGACTGCCGCCGACGCGGCGCCGCAATCAGCCGCACAAGGCAGAGCGGGAGAATGGCATGAATGGCGGGGCCCCGGCAGGGCAGATCGCTCTTCGGAGACAGGCCTGCTAAAGCAGTGGCCGGAGGGCGGACCGAAACTGCTCTGGACGGCGAAAGGCTGTGGCGAGGGCTTTGCGAGTGTGGTCATCGGAGGCGGGATGATCTACACGGCAGGAAACCTCGGGGAGAACTCGACCGTGGTTGCTTTTGACCTGAATGGTCAGCAGAAGTGGACAGCCCCCTGCGGAAAAGCGTGGACCAATGGCCCAGGTGGAACGCGGGGAACCCCCACTTATGAAGGTGGGAGAGTCTACTATGAAAGTCCCCTCGGGGTCGTAGTGTGCCTTGACGGGAAGACCGGAAGTCAGATCTGGTCTGTTGACCTTGTGAACACCTTCGGCGCTCGGAACATCACCTGGGGACTCTCTGAGTCTGTTCTCATCGACGGTAACAACCTCGTCTGCTGTCCCGGCGGACAAAGCGCAACCATGGTGGCCCTGGACAAGAAGACCGGGAAAACGGTGTGGGTGTGCAATGGCACTCAAGACATGCCGGGCTATGCCTCACCGATCGTGGCCGACTACAAAGGGCTGCGCCAGATCATCACCATGACCGGTCAGGCGGCTATCGGCGTGAACGCCAAGACAGGCGAGCTGATGTGGAGGCACGAACACAAGACCTCCTATGACGCGAACATACCAACCCCTATTTTCAGTGACGGGTACCTCTTTATCGACAGTGGCTATGGCGCAGGCGGGTCGCTGCTGCAGATCGACATCGTGGGAGGCAAAGCCTCGGCCCGGGAGGTTTGGAGTACAAAAGCCCTCGACAACCATCACGGCGACGTAGTCCTGGTCGATGGCTGTCTCTATGGTTGTGCAATGGGGGGCGCATGGATGTGCCTCGACTTCAAAACCGGAGAGGTAAAGTATCGAGACAACGGGATCGGCAAGGGATCTGTGACTTATGCAGAGGGAAGGCTCTACATCATGAATGAGGGCGGGGGCGTGGGACTGGTCGCCGCGTCGCCTCAGGGACATCAAGTCGTCAGTCGCTTTCAGATTCCTCAAGGCGGTCAGGGAACGACCTGGGCCCATCCCGTCGTGTGCGGAGGCCGGCTCTACCTCAGGCATGGCGACTTCCTGTATTCCTATGACATCAAAGGAGCCTGACACGGCTATCGCAGCGCTCGAGACTCCTCGTGCTCTTTGCGTCAGCCACTAACCTCATCACAGGAGTCACCTATGAGTCTTGAACTGATCGCAGTTGGCCCACGACAGCCTGCAGTCCGGGAGTACGACGACCGGCAACCAGGCCCGGGCGAGGTGTTGGTTCGCAGCACGCTTTCGGCGGAAAAGCACGGAACAACGTTGCTCATGTACCGAGGGCTGTCTTCAATGAATGACAAGACGTTCAACGGGGAGGGCGGCTACTTTTCCGACAGAGAAACCCCGATGGTCTGGGACGAGAACTCGTGCATGTCTCTCGGGAACATGAGCGTCGGGAGGGTCGAGCAGGTAGGCCAGGACGTGCAGAGTCTCAGCGTTGGCGATCGAGTGTATGGGCACCTGCCGATTCGCGAAACCCACACTGTGGCCGAAGGTCGGCTCCGGACAGCTCCTGACAGCCTGAGCGATGAGCAGCTTGTTTGCGAAGACCCCGCTCTGGTCGCTCTCACCGGGATCCGGGAGGGACATGTCCGACTTGGGGATACCGTCGCCATTTTCGGCATGGGCGCTATCGGCCTGATGGCTGTGCAGATGGCGAAACTGTCCGGCGCCCTACGGGTGATCGCCGTGGAGCCTTGCGAGTTGCGAGCCAGCCTGGCGAAAGATTACGGCGCCGATGTCGTTGTCAACCCGGCCCAGGACGATGCCGGACTCGAGATTCGCAAGGCGACCGACATGAAGGGAGTGGACCTCTCTTTGGAAGTGAGCGGATCCCACGACGCTCTGCATCACGCGATTCGGGGCACTCGCTTCGGCGGCACCATCGTTC
>JACQGJ010000493.1 GCA_016199605.1 Armatimonadota bacterium
AAGGAGCGCCCCGAAATGCTACTCCACCCAGGCGGGACTGTCAATGCACACCGCGACATGCACACCGCGATTGCGCACACCGCGATTGCACACCGCGATTGATTGACCGGCATGGTCGAAGTGGATAGAATGCAGTTGAAGGAGAGGAAGAGATGGCAACTGCGACGATTGAGCACATTCTGACAGAGGTCAGGAACTGGCCGATCCATCTTCAGATCGAGCTGGCGCGCGAACTGGATCGGCTGACGGCGAAAGAGCGATGGGATGCAGTCGGCCGAAAGGTGCATCAGCGCGCCTGCGAGCAACCTCTCGACGAGGGCGAGGTTAACACCGCGCTGCAGGAAGTACGGAGGGTGCGACCATTACACCGGCGATGCTCGACGCAAGAACGCGTCCAAGAACAACTCAGCGTTTTCAGCAAGAGCACAACCGTGATTCTGATACGTTGCTCCAGATTAGATGCGGTGTTATTGTTGGACGAGTTCTAAGCGCCCTGATCAGCAGCCTCGCGGGTGGCTGGCACGAACTCATCACCTCGGCAGGTAAGGATACTTGCATCATCTACCCCGCCCGTTTTCTGGCGATCCTGGAAGAACTGCAATAGCGGGGAAAGGCCCTTCTCCCACACTAAACTGTTGGCAGGTATGGGCCTGTGCTTTTTGGTTTCCACTTTCCACCACCCATGAAAAGAAGAGGGTTCCCCCAAAGTTCCGCACGGAGTATGGGGGTCAAATCTTCATGAAAGACGGTGGTAACACGGGAACGTTGAGGGGTGACCCCGCTTTCACGAGTGAGGTGTGTCGGGGGAACGCGCTTTTTTTGGGGGTATGCGAGCTTTGAGAACATCACAGCGTGAAACGAAGAAGCGGAGAACCGTGACTGCTCATCGCGACCTCGTACGCCGACTCATCGTGTTGGCAGGATGGGTCGTGTTCGGCGCCCAGATCTTCTGCCAATCTGACTCGCTGGGTTTGACCGACCTCACTTTGGTCGGTGATCAGTCCATTGACCTCCCTCAACTGGGCGGAACGCTCGAGCGGGTTGCGGACGGGTTTAAAGGGAGACCTTGCCTGAAGGTTGGAGGACAACAGCGCGGCGGATTGCTCCCCAAGCCCGTAGTCCTGACTCCGGCGAGTCGCGCTCGGTGGTGGTGGAAGAAAGACGGCGGGGAGATTTGTCTGATCCAGTTCGGTCTCACGAATCCGGCGACTGGCGAGCATCGTTGGCTGGGCTATGCGTCAGGCGCCTGGGCGGAGGAGGCGAGCCACGACCCGACTGTCGAAGTGTTCGTGAGCACAAAGCCCCCGCATGAGTGGACTTTAGTGGATCGTCCCCTCCTGCAGGACGCCCGTAAGCTGCTTCGGTGGCGCGACGCGGTCCTGGTAGACCTCGCGCTCTCCCCGTGGGATGAAGGGACCGGCTGGTTCGCTCAGGTGGAAGTGACCCAGGTGACTACCGACGAAGAACAGAAGCAGAGAAACGGAACTGAGCTTGAGGCGCTGTCGAAGCTCGCACGCGGCGCGTACCTGCCCCCACGTATTCGGCAACCAGGCGAGAGAGAGGTAGAGTTTGAGTATTCCTTCGAGGAGTGCGCTCCCGGACGGAACTCGCACACCAATGAATGGAGCGCGTACGGCGCCTTTGAGGGACCGTTCAACACTTTGGGAACGCATCTGAGGGTACGGTATCCGCTGTGTGACCTCGTGTTTCGTCTCTTCGATGGCGACCGTGAGATTGAGCCGGGCACGCTGGACAGTTTTCGCCTGGGATTGGTGGACGGCTTCCTTCCCGCTTTGTGGGCCTCGTTCGAACACAAGGAGCTTCGGTATCGCGTCACCGCTTATTGCGTCCCGGAGGAGGACGGCGCGTTCGATCTGTTCAAGTTGGAGATCACGAATCCTGGCAAGGAAGCGCGCACCGGTCACCTCGCTGCCTGCGTTGACGGGCCGCCAGACCTGAGGCTGGACGGTGATGTCGTTCGCGGGATGGGAAGTGTTCCCTTGTTCCTCGCCGATCCGCCGGAAAGGAGTGAGTTATTCCTGCGGGACTGGGGCCTTTGCGATCGCCGGGCCAAGGGCTATCCCATGGGCGCCGCGCCGGGCGGAGCAGAGGCGGCCTTTCAGCAAGTCCGCGTCGCGCTCGACGGCGCCCCCGTCGTCTACCGTGCGAGAGTTGAGGCCCAACGCCGCTACACTGTTTTCTTGGGCGCTTTTGCTGGTGTGCCGGAGAGGGGGCAGTGGTTGCACCGCCTCTCAGTCGAGGGCGCGGGGGAGCAGACCTTCGACCACCATGAGCTTCAGGGGACAGACCGGCCGATGTGCCTGCGTTTCGATGGCGCGCACGATACCGAGGGCGACGGCTACATCGAAATGCGGTGCGCGCCGGAGCCACAGACGAAGGACCGGCGCGCCTTTCTTAACGTAATCTGGGTGTTCCCGGAGGCACCTGAGGGACTCGACGTGGCGGAGGTGTTCCGCGGCCGCTGCAACGACCGCGCTCTCTATCACATCAACGTCGGGGCCACACCCGAGGTGAGCTGGCAGAACCAGGAGTACGACCTCAGCGACGTGAGCATCGGCCAACTCCGGCTCCGGTACGAAACGAACGTGCGCCCGGGTGAAACCGTGACACACTGGATCAAGCTGCCCCCGATCCATCGCCGCCCCCTGACTTCCATGAGCTACATTCACCATGCCTTCTCGCAAGTGCTGCCCGGAGAGGCGGTGCCTCCATACAATGACGACCGCGTCGGGCACTTGCGTAACATCCATCCTGTGGAGGCGGAGGCGAAGGTAAAGCGATTCTGGCAACAATTCGCGGCGGGTTGCGCGACCATCGACACACCCGTGAATATCCTGAACGACCTGTATCGCTCACGCCTGACCTGCCGCGCCATCCAT
>JACQGJ010000504.1 GCA_016199605.1 Armatimonadota bacterium
AAGTGCGGCCCTTATGGAGGCCCGGTGGAAGCGACTCGCGGCACCAAGGATCCGAAGCGCATGCACGAGATCTGTCAGGGAGCGCCGCCGAGCTACACGCATCGTCCTTATCCCTGCCCAAAGCCTGTGGGCGAATTGGCAATGCAACTACCCCCTGACCAGAGGGGGATGAAGATCCACCAGCGCCTAATCATCGAGGAGGCGAGGCTTGCCATCAAGTGTTGGTGGCAATCCGGGGTGTGGGTAGAGGTCGAGTGCTTCATCCCTCCCGCGCCCAATGTGCTCGCCGTGCAATGGAGAGTGGCGAATTGGACCGAGACCACGCGCACCGGACACACCGTCCCTCCAGTCTGGTTCTCACTCTATCGTTGGGCCGATCCAACGATCGATGAATTCAGTGCCAAGTTCCTCGGCGACTACCGCCATGATGGATTCAGCGCCTCATGTGACCCCAAAGTTACTCCATTGCCTCCGCCCTCTGTCCGTAAGGACGGTGATCTGCACTTCATCGAGCAAACGTTCCCGCCCGACCCGCTGTTCAAAGAGGGCTTTCGTTGCCTGATGGCGCCCTTTGCTTCGGCGACCTCCGTCGAGCCGGTTAACATGTCGCCGACTGGCGAGGCAAGGCTTCACCTCATCCCGCAGGAAGAGGGCTTCAGTGGATCGCTGGTTGTTGCTGTGACAACGAGCAGTGACAACGGTCTCCCCTTCGAAGAACTAAGACGGATACGCTCTCTGGTGGACGGAGTCGCGGAAGACGTCATTGGCACGTGGGACAACGAGAACCGTGAGAAGGCAACTGAGTTCTGGTCGAGGTCTCGTGTCAGTGTTGCCGATCCACTGCTGGAGAACGTCTGGTACGAAACCTTGCACGCCCGTCACTGCACCTACCGGGACGATACAGTGCCGCCCGGGCTTCTCCTTCCGAGCACAGTGCTGGACTACTCTCACTGGCATGGCGACTACCACACGAACTACAACATCCAGTCGCCTTTCTGGGGAGACTACACGGCAAACCACCTCGAGTTGGGAGACGCCTTCTTCCGGGTTATGGACTTCTTCCTGCCCATCGGCAGAAAGATTGCCCGCGACTACTACAACTGCCGCGGCGTTTTCATTCAGCTCTCCGGTTTCCCCATTGAGGCGGAAGATGATCCCCTCGGCATCGCTCCGATGGGTCGCATGGCCTACATGACCGGATGGGCAATGAACCAGTACTGGCGGCGTTACCTCTACACGATGGACAAGGAGTGGCTGCGCACGACGGGCTATCCCGTGATCCGGGACTGCGCTCTCTTCTACACCGACTTCATGGAGAAAGGTGAAGATGGGTTCTACCACGTGTTCCCCTCCAACCAGGGCGAAGACGGATTCACCGGCGACCCCAGGGACTACACCGACCGCGGGCAGATCATGCAACACCTCCGGTATTGCCTGAGGGCTGCGATTCGTGCGAGTGAGGTGCTGGACGTTGACGAAGACCTGCGTGATGAATGGGGGGAACGATTAGAACACTGCGCGGGTGACGACGGTCAACCACCCGTGGAGCTTGAGGGTTTGGCGAAGCAATGTCATGAAGCCAACCAACCGGAGTTTGGGGCAGGACGACCTTATCGCAGCCAGACAGAGCTACTGGAGGAGAAGCCCTGGACAGCTCCCCACAGTTCTCTTCGCGCCTGGTACTTCGGTCAGTACCCGTGGATCGTCATGCAGGCATTGCGTTCCGGAAGTTTCGACACCGGGCGCGACTTCTCAGCCTTCCGAGAGGTGGTGAATCGGTGGCGGCATCCGAATGGTCTCATCTGGGCAATGGCGATGGCGAACTACGGCCATGCCGGAGCGTGGACGGAATCACTCGGCGTCATTGCGCCCTTACAGGAAATGATGCTCCAAAGCTGGGACGGCGCGGTGCGAATCTTTTCCGCGTGGCCGAAGGACCTCGATGCCCGATTTGAGAACCTGCGAGCCGAGGGCGCTTTCCTGGTGACTGCTGCATGGTCGAAGGGCGAGGTGACTGAGCTTAGGATTCACAGCGAAAAGGGAGAATCGTGCTGGATGTACCTCCCATGGCCTGAGGGGATGAGTGTCGTGGATGACGCAGGCAACGAAACTGGTGTGACCACTGATGAATATGGGCGCGCGAGTTTCTCAACTGACGCCGGAATGACTTACGTGTTGTCGAGGCAAAAAAGCTTCGGAGAGGTACTCTGAGATGACTATGGGAAAGACGACTCCGCCAGGAATGAGATGGAGATTGCCCCTGCCTTGTGCCCTTGCTTTGACCCTTGCCCACACGGGACATGCGGCGCAGGAGTTTTACGTTTCCCCAAAAGGCAACGACGCGTGGTCGGGCAAGTTGCCCGCGCCGAATGGGCGGAAGACCGATGGCCCTTTCGCATCCATCGTGAAAGCGCGGGATGCAATCCGAGAGTTGAAGAGCAAACAAGGTGGACTGAAGGAAGCGGTGACGGTGCAGTTGAGGGGCGGCATCTACTATGTGCCTCAGACGATCACCTTCACTCCGCAGGACTCGGGGACGAAGGAATGCCCTATCTCCTATAGGGCCTTTCCCCGTGAGAAGCCGGAGTTGGTCGGGGGGAGGAGG
>JACQGJ010000497.1 GCA_016199605.1 Armatimonadota bacterium
GGGTCCGGCTCACGATAAATCACCCGGGGGGACAACGGCGCCCCGCATCCCGCCGCTACCGGAACTTCCTCTCTGCCCGCCAGTTTCAAGATGGTCTTGGCCTGCCGCGCTCGTGCGGCGACGTTCCGGAACACCGTCGTCACCCCCACCAACTCCAGTTCCTTCGAAGCCAGGATCAGTGCCAGAGCGTAGGCGTCATCAATGTCGTCTCCGATATCCGTATCGAGGATTACTTTCTGCATCTCTCAACTCTCTCCCTTGCGTGGTGTGGTCGGCGAAATCCCGCGCGTCCTGTTCCTCCAAGGCCTAATGGTAACCGGGTTGCTGTCGTTGAGTCCACTGAAATAAACAGCGCGTGCAATGAGACTCAGGCAGGACGACTATCCGGTTCGCTCGTTCTTGGTGCATGCCAACGGCCGACGGAGGCCGGTAAGGCACAGGTCCAACGGGAGTGAAACACGCGCTTCTGGGAGTCGCGGAGTCTCTCTGTCGGAAATTTCGGAGTGTGCGCCGAAGGTAGGCCGCGCGCGCGAACGTCTTTGGAGAGCCACTGGGATGGCTCCCCCGTCAGACTCCGTGGTTTACGCACGCGACACACGGACACCCCAAGACCTCCGCGGGTGCGGCACATGCTGACGATCGCTGAAGCACCTTGACATGCCCCAAGGCATCAGATATAATCAGCGGCGATTCGAAGGGTCACTCTGAAACGTCATTTATCGCCAGTAGTAGTGGGCCCAACAGATGGGTGTGACTCCGGCCGTCGTCGGAGGATACTCCTTCACTATTAGTCTCTTAGTCCGCGCGCGCGATCTGGTCCAAAAGGATGGGATCACGGGCACAATCGCCCAAAAGGAGGCGTTGTTTGCTCATGTCGGTCGAGGTTGGCAGTATAGTGGAAGGAACTGTCGTAAAGCTCCTTCCCTATGGCGTGTTGGTAAAACTACCAAACGGCGAAACAGGTCTGGTTCACATTTCAGAGATTGATGATAGTTATGTCAGAGATGTCAACGATTTCTTCAGGATGAACGATCTGGTAGCCGTCAAGATTCTGGGTATCAACGAGAAGGGACGGTTGGAACTATCTGCGCGCCAGGCATCGCCGAGGCGGATTGAACGGGAGGGGGAGGGGCCGACGGCCAGCGCTGTCGCCGTTGAGGCCGAGCCGCATCCGCATCCACATCCTGCGCCGCGTCCCAGCCAGGAAGAGCGCCAATCCTTCGATGAAAAGATGTCACAGTTCATGAAGCAAAGCGGCGAGCGTCTCCTGGACCTCAAACGGAATCTGGAAGCCAAGCGCGGCGGAAAGAAGCGTTAGTCCTCCTGACCTCAGGAGGGGAAGTAGCCCCAAGCTGGCTGCGCTGGAAAAGGCTCCCCAAGTCTGGGCACCGGGGAGCAACCGCCATCGCAATGGGGGGAGGAGGACCCCGCATTGATGAGGCACCCTCCGGGAGGCGCAAGGCAGATGTCGCCGGAAGATTCCGCATTGCTCGACGAGGTGGCCAATTCCCTTCTTGACCTCGGAGTTCTCCTTTTCTACACGAGAAACCCCTAAGCAGTTGATACGGCGGGAGGCGTGGCAGCACCAGAGGTCGTCCGCGACCGCGAGAGCGGAAACCGGGGGGGGCCTGCGCCGGGACTTCGTTTAGAGGTGTCATCGCTGGAAGCCCCGAGACCCTCTGAACTTTCACAACAACGCGGCTCCCCGTTTCTTTCCTCTACGACAACTCGGCAACTTCTCGTCTCTTGTCCGCGGTGGACTGCCGTGATACCATAGCGCCCGTCGGGTTTATGTATCCCTATCGAGTCCCTCCGGAGGATCGTTCCATGCGTTCTTCACGACCGAAACTGACCTGCCCTGTTGTTCTGTTTATCCTTATCACCGTTGCGGCCGTGTTGCTTGCAGGCCGAGCACGGCGGAGCTTCGCCAAGGAAGTAGGACCGTCGAAGCTCGACAAGCCTCTGATTGCCCACTGGACCTTTGACGAGCAATTCGGGGTCACGTGCCGCGACTCCAGCGGCAACGGCTGCGACGCTGCACCGGAACGCAAGGAATCACCTGGATTTGAGAGGATACAGGGAGTCTTCGGGGACGCGTTGAGCTTCTCTGTCAGTCACCTCCTTCGGATTCCCGACAGACCGGAGTTCGGCGTCCTCAAGCAGATATCTCTCAGCGCCTGGGTCATGCCAACTGAGCTCAGCGAATACCGCGAGATCTTCCGTAAGGAAGACAGCGGCAATCGCGTGCTCTTTTCCTTCCAAAACAATGGCTCCCTTCTCTCGCTCGGTTTGAACATCAACGGCTACGTGGAGTGCGACGCGCCGATCGAACCGGAACAGGTCCTTGACGGCAAATGGCACCATTGCGCGGCGACGTTCGATGGCAAGTTCATGCGGGTCTATATGGACGGGAAAGAAATCGGCTCGATGGAGCGACCGGGTGTCATCGCCGCGGGAGGCGCGGCGCCCGGATGCATCGGCTCTTCCAGCGGCGGCGAGAACTTCCAGGGGGCGATGGATGATCTGCGTCTCTATGCCGAAGCGCTCTCAGCGGAGGAAATCGAGGGGATCTACCGGAGCGGCACTGAATCGCTTGTCCGAAGCAATGAAGACCTTGACGCAGGCGAGCCTAAGATGGGAAGCTCCCTCCTGGCGCACTGGAGGTTCAATGAGCCGGGGTCGGGGGGCACGATTCATGAGGCTTCAGGAACTCCCGGGCTGGAGATACGCGCGAGCAGCCCTGTCCCTCGAAGGCGTGGAGTGTTCGGAAAGGCTCTGGACCTTCGCGGGACCTACGGGCTGGAGGCGAACCTCGGCCCGCGCCTTGGGGAAGTCAGCAAGATCACCTTCTCGGCGTGGACGAAACCCTCCGACCTGAGCGGCTACCGGGAGATCTTCCGACAGGAATGCGGCGACCGACTACTCTTCTCCTTCCAGGAAGGAGGCTCGATCCTTTCGTTGGGTCTGAACGTGGGCGGCTACGTGGAATGCGACGCCAAGATCGAGGCGTCTCAGGTGCTCGACGGCCGGTGGCACCACTGCGCGGGAACGTTTGACGGTGAGTTCATGCGGGTCTACCTTGACGGCAAGGAGATCGGAAAACTCGAGCGTCCTGGCAACCTCGCCGTCGAGTTCGCGGCGCCAGGCTTCATCGGTTCTTCCTCCGGGACCGTCGAGCACTTTCAGGGAGCGCTCGACGACTTGCGAATCTATGGAGAGGCCCTGAGTCCGGCGCAGATTGCGTCCCTCTATGGCAGCGGTGTCGAGTCCCTGGAGGGCTACGCCAGGGAAATCGAGAAACGGATCGATACTGTCTACTCACCACAAAAGTCCTTTGCGGAAGCCCTGGCACTCTGTCGTCGGAATCTCGCCGAAACCTCGGTCAACCTTGACAGGGACCTTATTGACGGTGTCGTGTCGAAACTGCGCGACAGTTTCCCCGAGGACTACTCGAACTTCACCCACTGCACCGGCGGAGAAGTCGTTGAGTATCTCATGGAACAGGAGAGCGACCTTCAACTCAGGGACGCGGGACGACTGATGGACCTGCTGCTTGAATACAAGCCCCTCACAGAGGACCAACTGAAGAAGGAGACCCCGGAGGAACGGAAGCGGTGGGACGAAGCTGAGGCGATCCACCAAAGGTTTGAGGATCTGAAAGCGCGGGGGGACAAGGCGGAGTTTTCGCCTGAATGGATCGACCTCATGCTCGAAGCCGGGAAACGGATTCAGTTCCGACCGGTGATCAACGAAGCCGTCGCTCCGTACGTGAGGCCGCAGACTCCGACCACGCGCAACCTGTCGAGAGCGGAAGGCCGGGCAGCGCTTGAGCGTGACTGGCTGCATCAAGCGAATTCCAGCCCAACACCGGAACGGATCAAGGACGAGATCAAGTGGACGCGCCAGTTGGCCAAGCGGATCGCGTTGGCTTTCCCCGGCGCAGTGAACCTCGCCAAAGAACTGCAGCAACTGAGCGAACTGGAGAAGCAGACCGCCTCCCTTGCGGCCCCCGATCCGGAACTCTATTTCAAGGTTCGGGAAGTTAAACGCAGGGTCGTCTTCAGGAACCCGGTCGTTGATTTCGACAAGGTTCTGTTCGTGGACATGCCTTTTCCGCAAGGATCCGAGTGGCGACATCAAACCCGTCATCGCCTTGGATATATGGCCGTTCCCGGCGGCCGACTGTTGACTCTCGAGGGAC
>JACQGJ010000498.1 GCA_016199605.1 Armatimonadota bacterium
AAGCTGAGGGCAAGGGAACCTACGGCATGAAAGTGATGGGGCAGGGCAAACTGGGCGATGACGCCCGTTCGGCAATCCGGTACCAGTTGTCGGTTCCCGTCGACGCCTTCGTGATCGGCATGGAAGACAGGAGGCAGGTCGATGAGAATGTGCGACTGGTTTCGGAGCTAACCTCGGATTCTGGATAAGGAGACCGCGACAATGGATCTTTACTTCGTGCGCCATGGCATCGCTGCTGAGCGAGGAACCTACGCCAGCGACTTCGATCGTCCCTTGGTCGACGAAGGCGTCAGCAAGATGAAGGCTATCGGCAAGGCTTTGAAGAAGCTGGGAGCGAGACCCGACATGATTCTCACCAGTCCCCTTGTTCGAGCCAGAGAGACCGCCGAGATCGTCGCCAAAGCGCTCGCGGTGGACGAGAAGCTGATGCAAGCGCCGGAGCTGGCGTGTGGCTGCGGCTTGAGGCGGCTTGCCAAGCTGCTGGAGGCAAAGGGCAACCCGGAGTCAGTCATGGTCGTAGGCCATGAACCCGACTTCAGCGTGATGATTGGTGAGTTGATTGGGACTCCGGAGGTGGAGATGAAGAAGGGCGCTGTGGCTCTCGTTCGAGTGTCCGGGAAAGTTCAGCCCAACAATGGGACGCTTGCATGGTTAAAGCCTCCCAAGCAGTTGGTCGCCATCGCCTTGGGATGATCCTGCCCTCCCAGGACTGAGAAACACATGTTCTAAGCCAAAGCCTCCCGCGAATAATCTCTCCCCGCTTATTTACTTCAGAGGGGGAAGGTTATACAATTCGCCCTGTCAGGTGATAGGGCGGCTCGGACTACTGCGCCCTTCGCACATAACAAAGGTTGGTTGACAGACCAGCGGGTAGCGCACTTGCAACCTTTCTTCGGGACGTGAAGTCCCAAGCGTCAGTGTTCTGCCGGCCGTTCAAATGAAAAGAAGTCTGCCCAGCGGACGAAGTGTAGGCAACTGGCAGGAGGTACGCCCTATGCGGCTCAGATTGATTGCTTGTGATACGTTGCGTCGGGAGATCACTCATCTCGTTCCGAGGTCCCAGCACCAGATTGACCTCGACTGGCTTCCCCTCGGCACACAGGAGGCGCCCGACTCCGCGCGTCGCGCGTTGCAGGAGAAGATCGACAATTTCGAACCGAACGAGTACGATGCGATCCTCCTCGGTTATTGCCTCTGCAACACTTTCATCGCCGGCTTAACGACCCCCCACACCCCTCTGGTTGTTCCCCGCGTCTATGACCATACGGACCTCTACCTGGGATCCAGACAGCGGCACAAGGAGTCCTTCGAGAAAGAGCCGGGGACCTTTTACTTCACCTCCGGGCGTGTGGAGGCGTGGGACTCAAGCCAGGGGCATTCCGCCTGGACCCAGAGTCACCGTCTCCTTCGCCAGCGCACCTACGAGAACATGGTCAAGGAGTACGGCGCGGACAATGCCAAGACCATGATCGACACCGTCAAGGATTGGTCGTGCCCCTATTTCTGCGGGTGCTTTATCAAAACGGGACTGGAAGGCGACGAGGAAGCAAGGCTGAAGGCCCAGCAGATTTGCAGTGAGGACGGCTGGCGGTTCGAGGAGGTGGAGGGTGACCTGGGGCTGCTACAGCGGTGGCTGTGCGGACCGTGGTCCCCGGAGGAATTCCTGATCGTCAAGCCCGGGCAGCGCGTGATCGAGACTTTCGATGAGACCGTCTACGCCACGAAGACTTACCTGTCGGTCCCTCAGTCGCCCGCGAGTGAGGCAACCACGGCTGACGCGCAAGCACCTGCGGTTGCGCCCACAGCCGAGGGGGCGCCCCCTGAACCAGCCGGACGAGGTTCCCCACCAACGGAAGAACGACAGCCTTCGGAGCCGCTTCGAGCCGCTCTTCCCCCTTGTGAAGATGGAGAAGTGGATACCTCTCTGAACATCGACGACCTCTTGCGAAACCTGGTGGAACGAGGCGGATCAGACCTCCACATCAAAGCCGGGCAGCCTCCGGTCATCAGGGTCCACGGACACCTTTTCCGGCTCGATCACCAGCCCATGACGCCGGCAACTACGAAGTCCCTCATGTACAGCCTTATGAATGAGGAGCGAATCCGGAGTTACGAAAAGGACCTCGAGATGGACTTGGCGCATTCCATCCCCGGAGTCGCCCGGTTTCGGGTAAACATTCTGAGGCAACGGCAAAACGTCGGTGGTGTCATGCGCCAGATTCCCATCAACATCAAGACCATCGACGAGATGGGCCTTCCTCAGGTCTTGAAAGACCTGTCGTTGCGACCGAGGGGTTTGATCCTGGTTACCGGCCCGACGGGAAGCGGCAAGTCGACCACGTTGGCCTCGTGCATCGACCACATCAACCTGAACCGTCGGGCGCACGTCGTCACGATTGAAGACCCGATCGAGTTTGTCCATACGGACAAGAAGGCCATCCTCGAGCAACGAGAACTGGGGCAGGACACTCACAGTTTTGCCGACGCGCTCAAGCACGTCATGCGCCAGGCGCCCGACGTAATCCTTGTGGGAGAGATGCGTGACTTGGAAACCATCTCCCTTGCCATCACCGCTGCCGAGACGGGTCACTTGGTGTTCGGCACCCTCCATACAACGGACGCAGCGCAGACGATCGACCGCATTATCGACGTGTTTCCTCCTGAACAGCAGGAGCAGATTCGCGCTCAGCTCGCGATTACGTTGGAGGCGGTGGTCTCTCAATCCCTTCTGCCCCTCAAAGGCAAACAGGGCCGCATGCCGGCTTTCGAGATCATGGTCTGCACTCCCGCCATCCGGGCGCTCATCCGTGAGGCCAAGACCCACCAGATGTACACCATCATTCAAAGCTCGGCAGACCTGGGCATGATCTCTCTCGATCAGTCCCTGCTGAACATACTGCAAGAGGACACGGTCACCTGGGAGGACGCACTCGCGAAAACCTCCAATCCGGTTGATTTCGTGGAACGGGCGAAACGGATGGGACTGGCCCCTGAACAAGTGGGAGGTGAGAAGAGTGAAATACAAAATGGATGATCTGCTTCGCGGCGTGGTGCAACAGAACGCCTCCGACCTGATCCTTAAAGAAGACCAGCCCCCGATCTTTCGTGTCTATGGAGACTGCTTTCCGATCAAGGGGCCCGCTCTCGACAGGGACGAAATCCGCGAGCTCGTCTACACGATTCTAAGCCCGTCGCAGATTGCTCAGTTCGAAAGAGATATGGAGTTGGATCTCGCTCACGAGATCAGAGGCTTTTCGCGCTACCGGGTGAACGTCTTTATGCAGCGTGAGTCCACGGGGTTCGTCGCTCGCGCCATCCCCTTCCACATGCCAACCATGGAAGAAATCAACTTGCCGCAAGCCGCACGAGATTTCTGCCACCGGCCTCGCGGTATGATTCTCGTGACCGGTCCCACGGGATCCGGCAAGTCGACGACTTTGTCGGCAATGGTCAGTTACATCAACGAACGGGAATCGGTACACATCATGGCGGTTGAGGACCCCGTCGAGTTTGTCTACGAAGATAGGGAAGCGCTCATCAACCAACGGGAGCTGGGGACGGATACCCTCTCCTTCGCAAACGCCCTGAAGCGCGTCCTGCGCCAGGACCCGGACGTGATTCTCGTGGGAGAGATGCGCGACCTGGAAACCATCGCCCTCGCCATCACCGCGGCGGAAACGGGACACCTTGTGTTCGCGACCTTGCACACGACGAATGCAGCCCAAACCGTCGACCGTGTCATCGATGTGTTCCCGCCCTATCAGCAACAACAGATTCGCATGCAGTTGGCCGTCAATCTGGTGGGAATCGTGTCTCAGACCTTGTTGAAGAGAATCGACGGGAAAGGGCGAGTGGCGGCGTATGAAACCCTTATCGCCGTGCCGGCAGTGCGGAACATCATCCGAGAGGCCAAGACCTTCCAGCTCCCCTCCACGATTCAAACGGGACTGAAACAGGGGATGATGTCTCTGGACCAGTACCTCGCCGGGCTGGTGCTGGATGGTGTGGTGACCCGTGAGGCAGCCTTCGACAAGGCCTCCGATCCGAACAACTTCAACCAAATCTACCAAGAGATGGAACAGGACAAAAAAGCGGCGGCAGCCGCGGCTGAGGCGGCTCGAGCGCGACAACGCAGATAGCGCAGCCCCAGTGACCGGAGGCGCGGGTCAGGCAAATTTACTTTTCCTTTCCGCTTCTCTATAGATCTGCCGTCAAAGCGCAACCTCCCATGGGAAAGGAATTGATGTGGTCTTTGCACTAAAGCCTTCCGTGGCAGACGGCACGCGAGTGCGAGTTGATCCCGCGGAGAAACGACGGCGTTTCGAATCCCTGGCAGAGCCCCTGGCGCGGGAAATCCTCAACGCTGCCCTTCGGATGACCCACGACCGAGATGATGCGGAAGACTTGGCCCAGGAGTCCTTCGTCCGGGCCTATGCGGGGTTTCATCAGTTCGAGAGCGGAACCAACTTCAAAGCGTGGCTGTATCGCATTCTGACTAACACCTATATCAACCAGTACCGAAAAAGGGCTCGCACTCCGGACTCAATCGCCTGGGAGGACGTCACTCCGGACCTCGAGCACAAGGTTCTCGAAGGTTCGGGTTCGGGAACAAATCCCGAGGACCTGTTGTTAAACCGGGTGTTAGACGAAGACATCAAGAATGCCTTGAGGAACTTGGACGAGAGCTTTCGGATGGTTGTCATACTTTCGGATTTGCAGGGCTTGACGTATCAGGAGATCGCCGACTCCTTGCGGATCCCTATGGGAACAGTACGTTCGCGTTTGTGCCGGGGAAGGCGAATGCTCAAGAAGATGTTGATGAGTTACGGAAAGCAAAGAGGACTCGTTTAGATTAGAGTTGAGGTTAGCCCCGTGAAGTGTAAACTGAACATCGATGAAGCCCTGATCTCCGCCTATGTAGACGGTGAGCTTGCTCTGGTAGAGCAACAGAAGATCGCTCGACATCTGTCGGAGTGCCCGCAGTGCGAAGCAACCCGACACGAGCTTGCCGGTATCAAAGCTTTGGTCAAGACAAAGAGCGAAGTGTCCGCTCTCCCTGCTTACTTCTGGATGAGAGTTCAGGCGCGCCTCGATACTGCCGATCGCGGTGCGCCTTCAACCAGCCGCCAGGCAAAACCTGCCACCCAGCCGATCCGGTGGGGAGCCATCCTGGCGCTTTCTGCCGTCACCGCAGTAGCGCTCGTGTCCTTGCTCCAGAATCTCCGTCCACGTTCTGAGCGGGTTTCCCCCCCCATGATGGGACAGGCTTTGGATGCTGCACAGTTGGCCGGGGGCTTCCAACGCCATCAGGGAACAGACGATACGCCTTGCCAGTGCGAGATGCGATACGACTTGGCCTCCACCCAGGAGGCGGCAACATGGCTGTCCAAGGTCATGGGACACCCAGTCACGGCTCCCAACGCCGAACAGATGGGATACCACGTGGCCAAGGCAGGGCCTTGCAGTTGCATGATCCCCGGCAAGACGGCCCTCATCATCTGGAAGAAGGGCGATCATACCGTGGCTTACCTGCAATCCCATACGGGTCAATCCCCCTTGTGCTTCCCAGGATCGAAGCTGGAACGCATCAGTGGTCGAGAAGTGTCGGTCGCGTACCACGACGCCCTTGAAGTTGTGGGATGGCATGAGGACCAATCGACCTGCGCCTTGATGGGCAATCAGCAGGATTCCAACGATTTGGCCCAGTTGGTTGCCCCTCAACCAGTGGGCAATCGTCCGCAGTCCGGCCGGTAGGCCAGCACGCGAGCGGTCTTTTGCCTCAACGACAGCCGCTCCGGTGGAATTGCGGTATCCGATCTTTCCGGCAACCCACTCGAGATATCCTCCATGGGCGCCTCCGACAGGCTCGCACTCCGCCGGACTTCTCTTGACGTGTCCCTCTCGCCTCACTACAATGATCGACGCTCGATCTCTTTCCTGAAAGGTTTGGATCATGTCTGATCATCAATCCCGTCGGGACCAGTTTTGCCGGTCCCTGGTCGAACACAGCATCGCGTGTGCGATCATCACTCTCCCCCACGACGTGACCTACCTTGCGGGGCATCTCAGCGGTTGGGGCGACAGCCCTTCACTTCTGATCGTCGCTCCCGACCAGACACCCGTAATCGTGACTCCTGATCATGCGACGCGGCCTTTTGCTTCAGACGATGGCAGCCTCCAGATCCGTCTCTACGAAAGCTCCTGTCTTCAACAACCCGTGGAGCCACACATCAGTCTTGCCCGGCAGGTCGCCGACGTGCTGCGACTTTGGCGCACCTCCGGTAAAACGGTCGGGGTCGAGGTCACCAACACACCGCATTTCCTGATTGAGTTCCTTGAGCTGAAGATCTCTGACCTCGAAACCTTCGATGTGACGGACATGGTTCGGCAGCAGCGAACGATCAAGACCGAGCTGGAAATCCTCGCCTTGCGGGAATCTGCTCGTGTCGCTTCACTGGGACAGGAGACTTGTCGCCGTCTTTGCGCCGCGGGAAAATCCGAGATCGAAGTGTTCTCCGGGGTGCGGGCGACGATGGAGGCGGAAGTGGGAGAGCCCTTAAAGGTTGGTGGCGAAGTAACCCTTGAACCGCGGACTGGAGACAGGGAACGGGGGCCGACAAAAGAGAAGCTCCATCCTGGCGGCGTGGTGGTCAGCCACCTGGCGACCTGCGTCGGTGGTTACTGGGCAGACACCTGCAGCACGATTTCGTTGGGTGACCCTCCTGCCGAAATCCGCAAAGCGCACAAGGCCCTCTGCGAAGCTCTGGAACTCGGCCTCGCGGTCCTTTCGCCGGGAGCTCTCGCTTCGGAAGTGGATCGGGTCGTGCGCGAGCATCTCCATCGCTGTGGATTCGGCTACGACCATCCCAGCGGTCACGGGATCGGGGTAACTCACCTCGAAGACCCCCTGATCGTTCCCTACAACACCAAACCGCTTGCCCGCAATATGGTGCTCACCCTCGAACCGGAGGTAGAAGTCCCGGGATTGGGACGCGTAAGGCTGGAGCATTCGTTGCTGATCACGGAAAACGGCGCCGAAGTGCTGACCCAACACTCGACTGAGCTATGAAACCCGAAGAACCCGCGGGCATGAACCAACTGATACGTCTCTGGACCCGACAGCGGTACACGGAAATATGGCGCGAAGTCCGAAACGGCGCTTGCCTCGAAGGGGAAGAGCATGTCTTCGCTCAGCAGTTGAAGGATCACCCGGAATACCACCATGTCTGGGAACGCGCCAGCGAGATCAAGGACCCTCATTTCACCGTGGAGGGGGCAAACCCCTTTCTGCATGTCGCCTTGCACACCGTCGTTGAGAGCCAACTGCTTGAGAGAGACCCCGCCGAGGTTTACGAAGTCCACCGGGCCAAGTTGCTGCGCGGGGAAGACCGACACGAGGTCGTACATGAGATTGCAGGAGAACTCATCAAGCAACTCTTTGAATCCCTGCAGACAGGATCGCCTCTCAACATGGACGCCTATATCGAGGCCGTCAAGCAACTGGCCTGAAGCGGGGACGATGCCCGCTGCAAGCGAAGGGCTGTAGCAGGTCCTGGCGGTCAGGAGCTCCCGTGGGTCTGGAAGCCCGTTGACATGCCCTTCCCCACAATCTATAATCTGCCGTGAGATCGGTAAGCGGTCTGCGTGACTCTGGACGCGGTAGGAGTTTGAGCATCAGCGTAAAGACAGAACTCGAGGTATCAGGCGAGGTAGAAACCGAGGCACAGGTCTTTGTCAAGGATACGCACAGCCTTAGGGCTCTGCTTGGGCATTACGACGAAAACCTTCGCCTGATCGAGAAGGAGCTGCATGCCCGGATCGTCACGCGCGAGAACTCGCTGCACATCCTCGGTGGCAAGGAGCAGGTTGAGAGAACAAAGAACCTTCTGTCTCAGCTCTTGGCAGTCGTCGAGGGAGGCAAGGCCCCTTCTCTGGAGGAGGTCTCCTACATCGTCGACCAGACCCGGACCGGTAACGAGTCGGTAGAAGCCCGTTCCATCTTCGGGGATGTGATCCTCGTCAGTGACCGCGGGAAGAAGATTTGCCCCAAGACGGAAGGACAAAAGAGGTACGTCGAGGCGGTCCGCGGAGCGGATCTGGTCTTCTCCATTGGTCCCGCCGGCACGGGGAAAACCTACCTTGCGATGGCGATGGCCGTAGCGGCTTTGAAGGCAAAGACCATTGCCCGCGTCATCCTTACTCGTCCTGCGGTGGAAGCGGGAGAACGGCTGGGATTCCTACCGGGAGATATCCAGGAAAAAGTCGATCCGTACCTGCGTCCTCTGTACGACGCGCTCTATGACATGCTGGACGCTGACAAGTCTCAGCGGTATATTGAGAGACGGATCATCGAGGTAGCTCCGCTGGCCTACATGAGAGGTCGGACGCTCAACGACTCCTTCATCATCCTGGATGAAGCCCAAAACACAACTGCCGCTCAGATGAAGATGTTCCTGACCCGCATGGGTTTCGGGTCCAAAGTCGTTGTCACCGGGGACGTTACGCAGATTGACTTGCCCAAAGGCACCAACTCCGGTCTCAAAGAGGCGCAGAAAATCCTCAACCGGATTCCCGAGGTGCCCTTTGTGGAGCTTACCGATCGTGATGTTGTGAGACACAAACTGGTGCAGAAGATCATCCTCGCCTACGAGGAATATGAGAACCCAGAGAAGGAGACTTGAGGAGGCCTTGCAGAGGTCGTTAGACCTGTGTTCTCATTACTTCCATGCGAACCAAAAAGCGGAAATCACTGTTAGCCGCCCTCCGTGAGGGTGTTGAGTCCTTGAGACAGGCAGGCTTTCGTCCCCAGATGATCCTCCTGGGACTGGGTACTGCGTTGGCGCTTTCACTCCTGCTGGGGATCGACCTCCCGGTCCGAACGGTTTCCCTCAAAACCGGCGACATCGCCTCCGAGGCGATCAAAGCTCCCCGGTCTGCCTACTATATAGATCGAACGGCGACGGAGGAACGACGGCGGCGGGCAGAATCCATGGTTGTTCCCTTCTACGATGTCGACCTCGGAGTGGTTAACGAAGCCAAATCCAGGATCAACACGACCTTTCAGAACCTTCGGGAATTCATCTCCCGGAAAGGCCCCTTGAATTACGAGGAGATCAGATCCAAGCTCCCCTTCAGGCTCTCCGACCCATTGATCTTGAGCGCCGCCGGCGCCAGACCGGAGGACCTGGATAAAGCCGAAAAAGAGACCGTTGCGGTGGTGGTCAACAAGGTCTTCAGCCCCGGGATTCGCAGCAATACCAGCGAGATCCAAGCGGCCCATGAGACGATTCGCCGTCTCTTAGGGGGATCCAGCCTCCCCGACCCCATGAAGGAACTGGCGACCCAGGTTGCGCTAAAAGTCGTCTACACTCCCAACTGGATCTACAACGAGCAAGAGACGGAACGGCTGCTACGAGAGAAACGCTCTCAGGTGGAACCGGTGAGGAGCCGGATTGAGGCCGGGGAGACCATTGTCGACCGGGGTCAGGCAGTCAGTCAAAGCGAAATCGACAAGCTGGTGGCCCTGGGACTGCAAAGCCCCCACTTCAATGCGAGACGGGCGAGCTCCCTTTTCCTGCTTGCAGTGTTCTTCGTGGTAGTCATCGGGCTTTACATGCGCCAGTACGCCCCCCATGTCGGGGACAACGACCGCCTCCTGGGTCTGTTGAGTCTCGTCGTCTTCCTTGCATTGCTCGCCTACAAGATCGCCTCCCGTTCTCCGGACCTCGAATACCTGGCCGTACCCATTTGCGCGACGACAGGGATGGTGGTCACCATCATGCTGGATGGTCGGTTTGCCGTCATGGTGGCCATGATGATCAGCGTTCTGACGGCGACCCTCTCGGGCAACGAATTCGCGTTGTGCGTCATGTCGCTGGGAAGCAGCCTCATTGGCATCTACTGCGTGTCCGATCTTCATTCGCGCGCCCAGTTGATCCGAACCGGCTTCATCCTGGGAGCAGCCAATGTCGTGCTGTCCGCTACTCTCGGTGCTCTCACGGGACATGAAACCACCGACATCCTTGCGGAGATGAGTTGGGGACTCATCAGCGGGATCCTGTGTGCTGTCTTGACTTTCGGCTTGGTCATGTTCCTCGAGCGCCCCTTCGGCGTGACGACCCATCTTCGCCTGCTGGAGTTGTCCGATCCGAATGAGCCGATCCTCAAACGCCTCCAAATGGAGGCTCCGGGAACCTGCACTCACTGTATCATGGTCGCCAACCTCGCGGAGAGCGCCGCCAAAGCCATCGGGGCCGACGCGTTGCTGACCCGTGTTGCGAGCTACTATCACGACATCGGGAAGCTGAAGCGTCCCTACTGTTTCGCCGAGAACCAGTTCTCAACCGAAAACATCCACGACCGCCTGTCCCCCAATCTGAGCACTTTGGCGATCATCGCCCATGTGAAGGAAGGCATTGAGATGGCGAGAGAGTTGAAGCTCCCACAAGCCATCATCGACATCATTCCGCAGCATCACGGCACCAACCTTGTGTCGTACTTCTACAATCGCGCGCTGGAACACCAGGGGGAAGGGGAAGTCCCGGAAACAGGGTTCCGCTACCCCGGCCCGAAACCCCAAACGAGAGAAGCAGCCGTCATCATGCTTGCCGATGGAGTGGAAGCGGCTGCACGATCCTTGGCCAATCCTACCCAGGCCCGCATCGAGGCCATGATTCACAAGATCATCACCGAACGGCTGGACGATGGACAATTGTCGGAGTGTGATCTGACGCTCAGGAACCTTGAAGTCATGGAGCGGACCTTCGTTCACATGCTCAAAGGACTGATGCACACTCGCGTCGAGTACCCCGATCAGGAGCGCGACATTCCGGCCATCTATCTCGAGCCTTCCAGGGCTCGGAAAAAGGGGGAAATCGCCGATGCCCACAGCGGTGTCAACCCGCGACCTGAAAAGGGGATCAATAAAGACACGGCCGATACGACGCACCATTTGCGCCGTATTTCGGGCCGAAGACGTTAGCCCCCAGTGTGAAGTCTCCGTAGTTCTGACCTCCGACTCAGAAATCCGGGAGCTGAACCGTCAGTACCTCCGCCGAGACCATCCCACCGACGTCCTCGCCTTCCGGCAGTCCGAAGCGCGTCCGCTGCCGACCTTTAGCCAGAAACCTTCGACGAAGGGTCCTCCTCCCGTGCTCGGAGATGTGGTGATATCGGTGGACACGGCACGCAGACAAGCAGAGGAAAACGGGCTGACGCTGGAGCAGGAACTCAGCTTGCTGACCATTCACGGGGTGCTGCACCTACTCGGCTACGAAGATGAGACCCCTGCGCGCCGCAAGAAAATGCAGAGGCGGCAACAAGAGATCCTGGCGAACCTCTACCCTGAGCTGGCCGCTCGAACGGACGGGCAGGTTGCGTGAAGGATACAGAGCGGAACGACGTCAACCTTGCCCCACTCCCACAAACCCGAAGAACTGAAGGGATCGTCCCGGCCCCGGAATCCTCTCATGCGATCCGGTGTGCGGTGGAGGAGGCGTTGCGCTGCAAAGAGAGCGGGGAGGAAAAGTGCATCCTGTTCAATCTCAGCGGACACGGCTTCTTCGACATGACCGCCTACGACCAGTACCTCGCCGGAAAGCTGGAAGACTTCGAGTATTCCGCCGAAGCGGTCGATCGAGCGCTGGCGGAATTGACGCAGGTGGGATAGCTGTGACAAGAGTACGCTTCCCGGTCAACACCCGGAAGTCCCCGGCTCTTTCGGTCTATCCTTCCTGAGACTTAGTGCAGCCTTGCACAAATGTCGTCCGAGTTGTCATTGCGACG
>JACQGJ010000492.1 GCA_016199605.1 Armatimonadota bacterium
CAACCGGGCGTTGGTGGAAATCAAATCTGCGAAACGGAAATTCGATCTGGAAGTGATGAAAGTTGCCTATAACAAATACGGAACGCAACTAACACTCGGCGACTCAGTCCAGGTCGGGGACAGCGTTACTTACAAGGTGACTGTGACGAACAAAGGCCCAGACACTGCGAAGGGAATCGAGATCCTGGATAGCCTTCGCCCTGTGAATGACGGCAGCGCCACTTTCGCCATGAGCCAGGGGAGCGTCACAACCAATCACGATTCGTCTCTTATGATGCTTCAGTTGAACTGGAAACTCGGAGACCTCTCCAAGGACGCCTTTGCCATCCTCGACGTGAAGACGGACGCTTTCTTCGATGGCAATCTGTCCAACCTGGCGCAGATCTCGCTCACGGGAGATGGGGAAGACCCGCAGCCAGCGAACGACGTTGCGAGTGCCGATGTTACGGTGAAGAAGCCCGACCAAGACTCGGACAACGTGTCCAATGACGTCGAAAACGGCGCGTCGAATAGTGGCGACGGGAATAATGACGGAGTGCAAGACAGCAACCAGCAGAATGTCACCTCCTTGCCGAACGGTGTCGATCAAAAGTACCTCACCCTCGAATCGCCCGGCACCACCAAGTTGCAGCAGGTAAAGACCCTGGCAAACCCGGCGCCGGCCCAGACTCCCACCGGGGTTCAGTTCCCGATAGGCTTTGTGCAGTTCACTGTCACGAGTCTGGCCTTGGGGAGTGGTACCACAGTAACGGTTTACCTCCCCGATGGGGTTACGCTGAATTCCTACTGGAAATATGGCCCGACACCGGACAACCCGGTTCCTCATTTCTACCAGTTCACTTACGACGGGACCACGGGAGCGCAGGTACAGGGAAACAAGGTGGTGCTGCACTTTGTGGACGGACAGCGCGGGGATGCCGATCTGACGGCCAACGGCCAGATCACCGACCCGGGTTCACCCTCCCTGCTGGATCCAGTGAAGTCACCCGGTATACTCGGACTGACTGCCTTCGGGATCGCCGCGGATACCGGTGTGGTCACGCCGGCAAATCTTGGCGTTCCCTCCGACGCGAGATTGGCTGCTTGGGATGCCCCAAACAACCGATACCTGATCGATGCGGAAGTAACGCAACTACGACCTGGCCAGGGGATGTGGCTCAAAACATCGTCCTCCACTTTCCTAACGCTGCCCGCTCAACCGGCAGGGGAAGCCTTCCAGATTCCCCTTGAGCTTGGATGGAACCTCATCAGTTTCCCTTTCACCTCACCGGTTGTGTGGGATTTACAGGCCCTGCGCGTGAAGCGCGGGAGTGATGAGATGGCCCTGGCACAGGCACAGCAGACCGGCATCACTGAGGATTTCGCCTGGGCATTCCAGCAGAGCACCACCGATCCCGACACCGGACAGTATGTACTGGTATATGATGGATCTCTCCTTCCCAACGTCTTGACTCAAGTAGAGCCGTTCCGCGCGTGCTGGGTCAAGGCCCTGGAGCCTTGTTCTCTTGTGGCTGCACCCCCTCCCGCCGCGACGATCACCTCCGCTGCTCGATCACGGTCCCGAAGATCCCGGAAAGTGAACTGGATGGTCACCTTGACAGCCCAGACTGGAGCCTCGGTGCAGAGCGTCTACCTCGGGCTCGCGACGGACCGTGTCGGGGGACGCAAGATCTCCCGACCCCCACAAGCTCCGGGGGCGGCGGCAGGAGAGCTATCACTGCTCGACGCTTCCGCCTCAGGCGCCAACCTGCTGGGAGCGGACCTGCGCCCAAGTCTTCCTGCCAAGGGCACTTGGCGTCTGGTAATGCGAGGAGTACCAGTCGACCAGGAAGTGACCCTGACCTGGCCGGACTTGGGGCATACGCCGAAAAACCTGGCGTTTCATCTGGTGGATGAAGCAACGGGCCAGCGACAATACATGCGGACGACCAGTCGTTACGTGTTCAGGCTGAATCACAGAAGCGAACAGCGGCAGCTCCGAGTTGAGGTCAACCAGGCCAACGTGAGTTCAGGTCGGCTTTCGGCTACCTTAAGTACGATAGGTACTCGTTCTTTCGGCGCACAATTCGCCCTTGTTCTCTCCCAGCCAGCAACCGTTGAAGCCCGACTTATGTCGCCGACCGGGCGAGTTGTGGCAATCGTCGCTCAGAACATGGAAGGACGGCGTGGGCTCAACGCCCTGGAGTGGCAAGGACGATCTTCCACCGGCGTCCCCTTGCCGCGCGGGGTGTATCTGATCGAGATGGTGGCTCGAACGGAAGAAGGACAGGAGACGCGAGTTGTCAGAAGTGTTCGCGTTCGTTAAGGCGGACTCGAAGGGACACCGACGCAAGGAGGACAAAAGGATGGATGAGAGGAAGTGCGTAGTCAGAGGGATCCTTTCGGTCTCGATTCCGCTGTTGTTGGCGGGATGTGGATCGGGATCGGGATTTCTCCCGAGAGGTCCCACTGAGGCCGCGGTCATCACCGATGTGAGAACGACTCCTGCAACCTTGCCCCGATTCACGGGGGGACCGGTAACAATCACCGCTACGGTGAGGGTTGAAACCTCTGCCCGCGATTTTCGCGCCTCTGGCTTGACGATCGTCACTGTGATAACGCAGACCCGGAGGAAGTCTGACGGCCAAGTCCTCCCGGAAGTGTCGCTCGAGCCTCAAGAAGGGAGCGACACTTACGCAGGCGTCGTGACCGCCCCCGCCAATACCCGTAACGATGGGGCGAACGAAGAATACCTCATCACTCTCACCGTGACAGACAGCCGGGAACAGCTCACCACTGCTACTGACGCTGCCACCTTCTCTGTCCCTCCACCCGCAGGTGGTATCCCAGATCCGCCGTTTTGACCGTCGCGCAGATCCAGAATCTCCTCCTCCTGGGGAGGCAAGGGGGTTGGGGCGGGTGTCACATCACCTTGTCTCGATGGAAAGCCGGATGCTATAATCTGCCATCAAAGTTGTGGAGTGTGGTTGATGCCGACGATTGAGGAACAACTCGCGATCATCCGCCGTGGCGTTGCGGAGATTGTGCCAGACGAGGAGTTGATCGAGAAACTCACAACGGCGCAGAAAGCAAACCGTCCCCTTCGAGTGAAGCTGGGGCTGGACCCGACCGCGCCGGACATCCACCTGGGATGGTCGGTCGTGCTGCGGAAGCTTCGCCAGTTTCAGGACCTGGGTCACCAGGCCTGCCTGATTATCGGGGACTTCACCGCCCAGATCGGCGACCCCAGCGGAAAGTCGAAGACCCGTAAGCAACTGACACGCGAAGAAGTCGAGAAGAATGCCAAAGATTACGAGAAACAGCTCTTCAAGATCCTCGACCCGGCGAAGACGACCTTTCACTTCAACGGTGACTGGCTGGGGACCATGACCTTTGCGGACGTCATCCGGCTCGGGTCGAAATACACGGTCGCTCGCATGCTGGAACGGGAAGACTTCGCCAGGAGGTTCAGAGAAGAAAAGCCCATCAGTATCCACGAGTTCCTCTATCCTCTGTGCCAGGGGTACGATTCAGTTGCGATCCAAGCGGACATCGAAATGGGGGGCATGGACCAGAAGTTCAACAATCTGGTCGGGCGGGACCTCCAACGCGAGTTCGGACAGGAGCCCCAGGTTACGCTCATGATGCCGTTGCTCCTCGGACTCGATGGCGTTGAGAAGATGAGCCAGTCGCTCGGAAACTATATCGGAATCATGGAACCGGCCAACTCGATGTACGGAAAGATCATGTCGATGCCCGATGAGATGATGCGACAATACTTCGAGTTGTGTACTGACGTTCCTCTTGAAGAGATCGACCAGATTCTCTCCGGGCATCCCAAGGCGGCCAAGCAGCGCCTGGCGACAGAGATCGTCACCCTCTACCACGACTCGTCCGCTGCGGCTGCGGCGGCTGCCGAGTTCGAGAGGGTCTTCGCCTCTCACGAGCTTCCAGAGGAAATGGAGTCCATCGCACTTTCTCCCAGCGACCTCACCGGGGGGCAACTCGGCATTATCGACCTGTTACGCCGGTCCGGTTTTGCGCCCTCCAACAACGAAGCCCGGCGACTGATCGAGCAGGGCGGCGTGAGTCTCGACGGCGAACGTGTTGGGGACGTGTCCGCGCAGATCGACATCGTAGACGGATCGGTGCTCAAGGTCGGTAAACGGAAGTTCGGGAGAATCACCCTCACAGGTTGAGCCAGCGGGAGGGCTCTTCGGGTACGAGTGTTCTTCACAGGGCCAGG
This sequence comes from Armatimonadota bacterium, assembly GCA_016199605.1. Taxonomy (GTDB): domain Bacteria; phylum Armatimonadota; class Abditibacteriia; order CG2-30-59-28; family CG2-30-59-28; genus JACQGJ01. Next base: position 4,226 of record JACQGJ010000492.1, read on the forward strand.
AGATGCGAGGCGTGACGGTCTGCAAGGACCCCCGGCCAGAGAACGGGTGGGAGTGGAAACAGACTTGGGCGCTACGTGCTCCGCCGCTACTTTCTGGTCAACTGCTCGGCTTTCCGCTCCCGTTCTTCTCGCCGTTGTTTTGTTCCATAGATAAAGGCGGACGCAAGTCCCACCAAATCAACCGTTCCCAGCACTCCCCCAGCGACTTCATGACCATCCCTCACCAAAAGATAACTGACAGCAAGGAACGCCATGGAAAGAGTGAAGGCAAGTCCCAACCCGCAGTTAGCCCTTTGATGATCTCCCTGGATAACCATCTTCTCCAAGGACATCCGGTGCTCCATCTGGCTCTCAGCCATTTTCACGATGCGTTCGGCGAAACCGGGTTGGACCAGATCAAAAGCTTTGAGCAGTTGCGGAGGAGGAATGGGGCCCGCGAAATGCTCCAATTGAAAATGCGCCACCGGCGACTGAGTAGGCTCAGGATTCGGGGGTGGCAGTTTCTCGGTCGGGCGGGAAGGAACAGGGGGATTGCGTTTTCGGCGCGAGGTCAACGGAGTGATTCCTTTAGCGGGTCGCAGCAGACTCGAGCAAAGCTCTTGCTTCTTCAACGATGCTCTCTGCGAAGGGTTGATCCAATTCATCTTCTGCTTGCTGCATCGCAAGCCTCAACTCATTTCCGACGGCACACCAGTCTGAGCGAAGGGCCAAGAAATCTGCCTCCTCTGGAGTCAGCGAGCGATTATAGTCTTGTAACGTGCATCCAAGGTCCATCAGTCTTGCCACGCCCTCGATGAAGGACGGACGTGCAAATAACATGTCAGAGTATGTGCCCATTTCTCATTTCCTTGTGTGGCTACAGCGTTTCGATGCGGACTCGAAGAGTCCGAGCGATCCATGTCTCATCCGGCCCATAGAGCATTGTGCTTTTTTGCGCAGAGGACGGAAGAGGAATCCGACGTGAGGCGCTGCGTAGGAATTCTTCAGATGATGTCGCGACCCAAACCATCCCCTATCAGGGACTGTATTCTAACGACCCCGGGGGCCAATGTCAACAGCCACCACGAGCGCTTCCAGTACGCTTGCCGAGCATCCCAATCACTCGTCCCGGAATCAACGTCAAGTATAGTCCCACACCAGAGACCAAGAGTTGGTCAGGGGGGACGGTTCCTTACATGGATACGCAACGCCCTCGGTGAGGGTGGTAGCGCGAGGCTCCCCACCGCCCAGGCCTGCAACTTCACTTTGCCCCAACGACATTCGCGACCCATTCCAGTCCCAGGGATTCCAGCTTCCCTCGGGTGGGATTGCCTGTGGACTCATCCCATCCCGCAATGCGGTAGTACTGCTGGAGACCTCGGTCCAACTCTTCGTGTGTCAGCTTGATACCTTTGCTGGGTCCCTCGCCTGTCAACTCCTTGAAGAACTTCTTCGGCAACTTGTCTTCGGATTTATCGATGCCGTCCCGCATGTTGAAGGCTCGCTGCATGTTGAGGCGACGTTCGCCGACCTGTAGCGCTTCCACCAGGCTGAGGTTCCATCCGGTGACTGCGTTCACCATGTCGACAAGTTCGCTGTGGCCGTACAGTTGCCAGGAGGGTCCCCAGACGAACTGGCACACACCGACGCTGTCCAGCAGACTGTAGAGGCACTGAGTGATGAAAGCGAAGCGAACCTTCTCCGTATTCAAGACCAGCGGATCTTGCGGAGTGTGCAGTCCGACCTCCGCGAGCCGCGCAAGGGCTTTTTTGTTATCCGGTGTATAGGACGGGTCGTGCTCACTGGACATGTGGTCCGCCCCAAAGGGATTGGTCGCATAGACGACCCCGAGGGACCGCTTGACCTGCGGCATGTGAGCCGGGATCTCCGTTCCTTTAACGGTGATCAGATAATCCTCCGCTCCCTTGCCGATCTTCTGTGCGGCGCGCAGGGAACCTTCGGCGAGGAGGTCCCCGATACCTTCCCTCAGGGCGATCATGCGGGTAAGCTCAACGACAGAGGCTGCGTTACCCATGCTCAGGTCCAGACCACCTGTATCTTCCGTGGTCAAGAGACCGTTCTCGAAGCACTCCATGGCAAAGGCAATCGTGGCGCCACAGGATATGGTGTCCAGGCCATACATGGCGCAGTATTCATTGGCCTTCGCCACGGCGGGAAGGTCGGTCACCCCACAATAGGAACCCAGGCAGGCGACCGTCTCGTACTCCGGTCCGCCGTATTTCTCGTGCAGTGCGTAAACAGGATCCTCTTTCTCGACGACCCGTTTGCACCTGATCGTGCAGCTAAAGCAGGTGTCGTTCTCCTTGAGGATCGTCTCTGCCATGTATTCGCCGGTGAGGTGCTCGTAGTTGTCGATATTCCCGGCATTGTAGTTGAAAGAGGGCAGACCCCCACTGGCCTGTTGTCCGCCAACGACGCCCGGCGTGCCGTAGCTCTGAAGCATCGACATGCCGCCATCGTTCGGAATCTCCCTGGTGCCTTTGCGGTACAGCTCGGTGAGCGCCTTCGAATTGGAGACGGTCACCTTCTTACTACCCCGCACAGCGATGGCTTTGAGGTTCTTCGATCCCATCACCGCGCCCATGCCTGTTCTCCCAAGCGCCCGGTTGCACATGTTCATGATGGCAGCAAACTTCACCAGGTTCTCACCCCCTGGTCCGATCTGCAGCACCTCTACTTTGGGGTCGCCCAACTCCGCTCTAAGCGTGTCCTCGACTTCACCGGTCACTTTGCCCCACAGGTGACCCGCCTCTCGTAACTCCGCCTGTCCATTGTTCACCCAGAGATAGACCGGCTTCTCAGCCTTTCCCTTGACGATAATCCCGTCGTAACCAGCGAACTTCAGCTCCGCCGGGAAGAATCCTCCGGCTTGCGAATCGCCGATGCCTACTGCCAGGGGAGATTTGGCGCAAGCCATCAGCCGACTCTGGCCGGAGATCGGCGCGCCGGTCACCACACTTAGCATGAAGACCAGCATGTTGTCGGGAGACAAGGCATCGACTCCCGCCGGCATTTCTTCCAGGATGTAGTGCATGGCCATGGCGCTTCCCCCGAGATACTTCCTGTACAACGCATCCTCGGGATGCTCATCCTTTAACTCACCTGAAGTGAGGTCAACTCTAAGCAACTTTCCGTTGTATCCGTTTGGCAATGATGTTCCTCCTTGAGATCGTGTCCCCAACTCGTGAGGGGGAGTGAAAACCGATTCGTCAGCCCCCAACCTTTCCCCTCCCGCGCCGGGTTTCCTCCTTACTGAAAGTTTTGCTCATTTCTTCCGATTCTGCTATACTTCATGAAAATTTTCTGATCCAAATTGCGGATTGAACTCAACGAGGAGGCAGGAACAGATGGCAAACACTTTAACGGTGGTTTTTGGTGGGATTGTGGCTATTGCAGGTGCGATTCTCTGGGTGAGCTGTAGAGGCGAGTTCTGGGTAGTGTTCAAAGGATGTGTCGGAGTCACGTTGTTCTTTGGCGGATTGCTCGCCCTGGCCATTGGCATCAGCGAGATGCGGGCGAGTCGTGAATTCGAGGCTGCGGTCCCGTCCACAACCACTCCCTCCACGCCTGCCGATAGCGCGAGTTCGACTGAGTCCTCATCTTCCTCGGAAGCCGAAGCCTCGCCCGCTGAAGAACCAAAGACAGAAGCGTAGCTTCGCAGCGTCTCGGGTGTTAGGTAACAGCACCGCGATTCGGAGGGAGGGATCGTAATGCGTATCTCCAGAGTTCTTCCTGTCTTGCTGTTGCTCGTGGTAGCCGGTGGAACGTATCTCGTCATCACCAGACACAAGTTTGGTGGAACCTCCCTGAATCTTTCGCTCCGGAAACACCGGGCCTGCAACGTTACTCAGGATTGCCCGGCGGGGACGGTCCTGACGGAACGGTTGCTGGAGGAGGGCACTGAGCGAGGAAAAGCGGGTGTGCAAGCAGCCACCCAAGAGGCCTTGCTCAATGGCGTTCTCCTTCGATCCCTGCGCCGCGGCGAGAGCGTGCATGTGAGCGATCTCTCCGGTAAGGTCGAGACCACCGCTGGGACAGAAAACCCCTTTCCCTGGCGCGTCCTGTGGATGCCCCCACAGTTGAGTGCGCCACACCCTCCTCCTCCTGTGAATGCCCTCGTGGATGTGTCGACTATGAAGAACGGATCCTCGGTGCTCGTGGTTCGAAAGGCCAAAGTGCTCGACACGCAAGCCCGATTGCAGTCAGCGGAAGGAACTGGCGCTACAATGCCCTCGACCTATCTCCTCGAGATATCCCGAGACGAGGCCTCCTCCTTGGCCGCGGATCCTGAGGCGTCGGGCAATCTGCAGTTTTCGCTCGTCCCTGAGGCTGCAGCCATGATGGCGACTGTACCACAGGACGAACTCGGAATCTCGTCTCTGGGAAGGACCCAGTTCAAGACCGGTGAAATCCACATCCGCGATCTCTTCGTGAAATACGCGTCCGTAACCGAGACCGTTCAGACCAACCCAAGCCAAGACCATGCAGGTCCTCAGCCGGTGCCCGACTCTGGAAAGAGAGTCGATGGACGAACACGCAAACAAGACAGGAATGGCCCTCCTAAAGACAGAGTAACAGTTAGATGGGAAGTCACCAAGCAGGAGGTCGAGGTTTACAACGGAGGGAAGAAGTCCGTGGTAGAAGTGGTTACCGGTTACAGGAAAGTCGTTGAGAAGGCGCCGCCCGGAGTCCCTGGTTGCATCCCTCTCCCCCCACTCGATCCCTCGGGGTTACTTTCTCCCGGCAGAACGGAGCCTTCACCGCCTTCCACTTTGAAG
>JACQGJ010000500.1 GCA_016199605.1 Armatimonadota bacterium
GTGTGCAGTGCAATCACCATCACTATTGTGTAAATCCAGCTCCCGCAAACGCCGACGGCAGCAGTTAAGACAACGTACCGCGGCCACTGAGGCGCATGGAAGGCTTTCAGCAACGATCCCATACAGACGAAGCATACAAATAACCAGAAGGGGAGCCCGAGCCAACGACGAAACTGGGGATTCTGTTGCAGTAAACGCGTCATAAACACAAAGCACCCAATCCCATAGATGATCTGGAAAACCCGTAACAACCATTCAAGGGCGATGGGCAGATGCACTGTCGGATTCCTCCCTTTCCTCTTCGGCGCTCCTTACCTCTGCAGGTAGGCGTAGTCTAACATATCCGCGACGGCGGTTCAACGAGGTCGGAGATCTCACGCTCTATGCGCGTAATGCCTATTTTTGACTTTGCTCCTAATCGGTTGAAACCCACCGAACCCGTGGCGGTGGATAGTTGGGTTCAGGCTACGTCACCGCAAGACGGTGAATTCCCCCGGATTCATTCCGGGGGATCGTTAAGACCTCGCTACGTAGGCTGAACCTAAGCATCATGCAGGCGCTCCGTGACATGTACGAGTCTCTAAAGGAGGATGAACAAATCCTCAATGCTCGTCTTGTGCCTCAATTCGAGATACTGCGGTCTGTGTTTGAGCCCCAAGAGGAGGGCTAATGCCGCTGCCTGCTCGCGAGGTCGAGTCCGTCCTTCTCAACAAACTGGGATTCACACGCCAGGTTGGAGAACATCGCTCAGGACGGGTACGTGGTCGCGTCGGCTTTCATCACTCTACGGCTCGGATTCCTGAAGGCTCACTCTCAGTTGTAGACTCCTTCCCGCAGTTAGTCCCTCGGAAATGTCAACCTCTGCAGATCCAACCTGAGTGAGGACAATCCTCCGCAGTTTCAGTGATCCGTGGAAGACCGTCAAGGTTACATTGATGTGATCCGGTGCCGGCTCCTGCTCGCACAGGCCGCAGGCGTATCCGTTGGACCAGAACCAGCGGGTCGGCTGTGACGCGGCGGCGAACTCGATCGTCTGCGTGACTCCGGAATACCGGAAGCCGGTCAGCGCCAGGACGGCGCCCCAACTGGCCATCGCTCGGGCATAATGATGACCGCACTCAGCTTCGTCGAAAGGGTTGCGCTTGTTACCATCGTAGCGGGAACGGATTGCCGCGATTGCTGCCACTCCCTCATCGATCATCCCCTCGTACAGCGTATGTACCGCCGTGCTGTATTCGAAGCCGGTCATCACCTCATTGTAGTAAGGGAAAGGGCGTCTCGGTCGGCGACCTCGGGGGTAGGTTGCCATGAGCAACGCTGATTCCTCGTTGAGGGCGAAGGAGCGGAGATGGTTGAAATGACCGTAGAGGTTTTCCTTAGAGTTGTACCGCAGGATGCTCCGCAGAGTCTGCCGAACGTTCTGTTCGTCAAGGAGGTAACCGAGACCGCAGACATGCGACAGGAATTGACCGACGAGTTGATCCACGAGACACCCGGCGCCAAGTTGCAGCTCCGGGTCGGCGAGGTTCGCAGCGCCGTAGCCAGGCTGCAGGCCGGGAGCGATACAAGTCTCGTCCTTCGGCGGCCGAATCTCGTGTTCGTAGTATTCGCCGTTGAAAAGGTGGGTATCCATCCATTGGCGTCCGCTCTCGAAGAGATCGCGACAGGTATCGGCGAAGGTCGCATCACCGAGGTAACCTGCCATCTCTTCCGCCGCGCGCAGAGCGCCGAGATACCACGCTCCCATCTGGGGGTTCGGGCCGAAGTATTCGACATCCATTGTATTGTGCTGGCAGCCCTCCATTACGCCGTCCTTGTTGGCGTCCCAACCGCCCGGCGCCCAGCAGAACTCCAGCGACTTCCGCGCCTTCGGCCAGAACCGGCGCAGCATCTCATCGTCGCCCGAAAGCTGCCAGTCGCGATACAACTTCATCAGGCAACCCATCTGTCCATCCGCTGCGGCGAGACCCGACTCGGTCGCGCGGTCAAGCGGCAGGTGCGTGCGGAAGCTCATCAACCCATCGTCTCGCGTCGCGTGCGTGAACTCCGTGTCTCGCATCGAGCAAGCCAGTTCACCGAAGAGAAAGGCTGTTGCCTGTTCGTAGTTCCAGACGTGCGTACAGGAGCCTGGGCAGCAACCGACGCGGTCGTGGCAGCCTTCCCAGCCGAAGAATCGCCCGTCCTCGGTGCGGAAGCAGGTCTGCGTTCGGAAAGTGCTGAGGTTGAACAGCGCCGATTCCTTTACGACCTGCGGCAGGTCGCTTTCACAAAACGCGCGCACCCACTCGAGGGTTTCGCTCTCCAGGCGTGGGAGCTCCGAAGCGACCCGCACTGCCACGTTGTAGGCGTCCTTGTACTGCGTGGTGTAGTAGTTCCCGACGCGGTTGGGATCACACACGGCGTTGGCTCCGCAGCAATCGGCTGGTTTCTCCTCTTCTCCCTTCTTCGCCTCGGACTCGTGAGTCTGCTCAGACTCGTGAGTCCGAGGTGTCCAGGTCATGCGGTTGGGGAAGTGCCAGGCCAGGAGGAAAGTCACCGATTGCGTTTCTCCGGGAGCAAGGTCAACGTTCACCGCCAGCGATGCCATCGGTGCATCGACGCCGCCAGAATCGCGATCCTCCAGCCGCCCGTCCTCGCTGAAGTCGTCCCAGTAGTCCAGCAGCGTATCTCCCCAACTAAGATTCGCCCAAGCGGTCCGGCAACTGATTCCACTTGCGGCAAGGGTCGTCAACGCCATCGTCCCGAACTGCTCGGCCTGCGGCGAGACTCCTACCGAACGCATGAGGATACCGGACAACGAGGGCTGATCTGTTGCCGAGCGGAACTCATTTACGTTCTTGCAGGGCGCGCCCTGGGACCCGTCGGTACCGATGAAGTTGTTTACGTTGCCGCAAACGGAGGCGCTGAGGCATTCCTCCGAATTATTTGTCAGCACAAACCTGAGAACTGCAACCGGGAGGCCGCTAACTTCCGCATCACCGGGGACGAGAGGGTTGAAGGCTTCGAGGCGCACGTCAACCGGAACCTCGGGATCGCTCAGCAACACTTGACCGAAGGGATAGGCCGCGAGGAAGCGGCAATGGCGGAAGCGCGGCAATCCATGGTTGGGCACGTTGCTTCCGGCGGCGCCTTCGTAATCGACGGGTTCGACCGGTCCCTCGATCGCGCGAGTAATGGACTGTCCCCCGGGAAGTTGAAGGTTCAAAGCGAAGAAGGTGAAGCGCGGCGAGAATCCTTTCGCCGGGCGGTTCACGATTTCCCAGTCGCGCAGGTCGCCCCGTCCTCCCAGAGAAACCGTGCCTGTCCCAATCCCGCCAAGGGGCATGGCAATTCGTCTCAAGTGTTCCTGGTCGTATTCGACCAGCACGGGCCAGCATTTCTTGTCCGGTGATTTCATGTGGTCTTTCCTCCTACGACGGCAAAGCCGCAACCAAATCTCACGCCAAGCCGCGAAGCCGCCAAGCAAAGGGAGAGTTGTGCTTCTTCGTATGCAGCTTTCTTTGCGGCTTGGCGGCTTTGCGTGAGTCTCTGTTGCAGACTTGGGAGAACCACGCAACCTCTACGCCACCAACGTGCATGTCACAGGGGAAGACTCTATTCTCCCGCACCCAGCAGGCTGTTGATGACCTGGCTCAGTTCCTCCGGTCGTTCCGTGCCAATCAGCAGGGCGCGCTTTTCTGTCACAACCTCGGCGGCCCTGTTGCCGCGGGCGATGTAGGCGAGCTTTCCTTCCCGGCCGAAGCGGATTCCCCAGCCGCCAAAATCGCCGATCGGGGAGTACGTGACAGGACGGCAGGACTTCACCCCCGACACCGGCATCTTGAAACGGATCAGCCTGAGCCAGCCGAACTCGACTACCACCTGGTCGCTGTAGATGAGAGTGACCATGCGGAAAAGCAACAGGAAGACTCCGCTCAGAAGCACAACCACAGGCAACGCGACTTTCCCTGGGACCGGCTTGCTTCCCGCCTGCGTGATCCATAGTGCCAGCACGAAGGGCACCGACCCCGCCATCCCGACGTTTGCCCACCAGGGGAAGTACTGGACTTCCCGGAACTTCGGTGTCTCATCTATCACGGGTATTCACCTACCCAAAGAATAAGCCCGTTCACCGCGAACAGGCAACGGTCCCTACAGGAAGGCCTTAGTGCATCATTTCAGAAATGTGTTGCGAGTTGTCATTGCGACGAACGGAGTGAGGAAGCAATCCCCTCGTAGAAGTGCTCTATGCGCGGGGGATTGCGCCTGCCCA
>JACQGJ010000501.1 GCA_016199605.1 Armatimonadota bacterium
CCCGCCGATGGAAAATGTATGTCAGCGGTAGATTCTACGAGAGACTCGGCGACCTGGAACTGAACACAGCACCCATGTTCGATCGCTAGTGCAAACTGGTTGGGACCTACAGCAAGAATCAGCTCTTCGATCCTGAAGAGGATGAAGGAGCGACTCCCGGCGTGGGCTTCCCTGTCTTCGAGACTGACTTCGGGAAAGTCGGTATCATCATCTGCTACGATAGCTGGTTCCCAGAACCGACTGGTTTGCTCGCTTACAAAGGTGCGGAGCTAATCCTGTTCCCCAACGCCGGATACTTCACCGGCCTCATGCCCGCCCGCTCGGCGGACAACGGTGTGTGGTTTTCAGTCAGCAGTCTCAATTGTCCGGCAGGGGTGTGGGATTCGGGAGGCGCGTGCGGTGGAGAGATGGACCCCAATCCCACCCGGTACGTCGTCTCATCGATTCGTGACTTCCAGAAAGATGAACAACACCGCATGATCACAGCAACCTTGGACCTCAGCCGACGTTACAGCCCGCATTGGTGGGGCGGGCCGATGCGGTCAGCGCCCGGCGGTCGCCGATGCCGCCAGACGTTGATGGAGCCGATTGAAGAGGAGATTGCGCGTGAGGCGCGGCGGTGGGATGCCTCATGTTAAAGCATGAGTCTAAGGTCCTAAGCAGGCTAAAGCAAGCTGAGGCCTTTGATTGCAGCCTGCTTTAGCTTGCTTGGAGTTCATTGCATGACGCTTTAACGTCATGGGGCATGGCCCGGCGACGACGATGTCCAGCACCAAACCTCAGAACAAGATCAGCTCGCCTACCGAGACGTCCCGTGAGCCGCCCCTCCGCCTCCGGGCCCTCGTCCTCGGGCTGGTCGTCATCGTCCCCAACTGCTACTGGATCGCCATGTCGGAGATCATCTGGTACAAGGATTTCCCGACCTGTCTGTCGCTGTTCGTTAACTCCGTGTTCACCCTCGCTCTGGTCGTCGCCTTCAACCGGCTGCTCGCGTTTTTCTCACCACGCCTCAGCTTGAACCGCTTTGAGCTACTGGTGATCTACTCGATGACTTGTGCGGCTTCCAGTCTCGCCAGCCTCGACATGATCCCGTGGATCTTCGCCGTCGCCGCTCCGGCGTTCAGGATTGACCCGGTGAACGATCGGTGGGATCCCACGCTGCTTCACCTGCTTCCTCGCTGGCTGGTCGTCACCAAGATGCACGTCCTGAAAATGTTCTATGAAGGACACACATCTTTCTACCGACCGGAGTACCTGAGGGCGTGGGCGATTCCCCTCGCTGCCTGGTTCGCCTTTGTCCTTCTCCTGCTCGCAACCATGTTGTGTCTGACCTCCCTTTTCAGCCAGCGCTGGATTCACCATGAAAAGCTGTCCTTCCCTATCTTGGAGATTCCTCTGGCCATGGTTGGCGAAGGCCCCTTCCGGGGATTGTTCAGCCGGCCGGCCTTCCTTTTGGGAGCCGGGCTTGGATTGGGCCTCGACTTGCTCAACGGTCTGTCTCAGCTCTACCCGGTGATCCCTTGCATCCACGTCAAGTGGTACAACGTAAGCGCCCTGTTCCCTTCACCTTACAACCAGATCTGGTTCCCTGCTTCACTGTTTCCCTTTTGCATTGGTCTTTCCTACTTCCTCCCCGCCGATATCGCCTTCTCCACGTGGTTCTTCTTCTTGATCAGGAAGGCACTGGAGTTGAGCGCCATCGGCCTCGGCGTCTACGAGCCGACCGTGGGTGGCTTCCCAAGCTCACACCTGCTGTCGTGCGGAGGGTTGCTGGGGCTTGGATTGATGGCCTTCTGGAGAGGCGGTCCTTACTGGAAGAACATGGTGAAGGAGGCGATGAAACCGTCCGGCGTCTCTGCCGACCTGCCGCTCTCTCCCCGCGCAACCCTCGTGCTGGGGTCTACCTCGCTGCTCGGACTCATGGTGATGATGCGGGCGATGGGGCTGCAAGCCTGGCTGGTTCCCGTTTACGTCGCGATATACTTCCTGTTCATGCTGGCCATCACACGGCTGCGCGTGGAGCTGGGTCCCATCAGTCATGAGTTCTATCAGGCGGGCCCGAACCGTGTTCTGTTAGCGGCGCTGGGTTCCCGGTCCTTCACCCATGAGTCGTCCTCCGCCTTCACCCTGATGCGGTTCATGAACGCGATTCATCGGTCGTCTCCGATGCCTCAGCAAATGGAGGCAATGAAGATCGCTCAGGTTATGCGCTCACCCGCGCGCCGGATGGTGTTGCCGCTTGTCCTCGCCAGCCTCGTGGGACTGGTGGTGACGTTCTGGACAGTCATGCATCAGTCCTACCGACTCGGAAACTATGGTGTCGGTGACCGCGACTGGTTTTTCACGACCGGCAACTGGCTCTATCAGGACATGCACGAGTGGATCACGAATCCGCGAGGAGTTCGGTCCAGAGACATCGCGCAGTTGGTCGTTCCCCTTGCGGCCGTATTCGGCTTCGGCTGGTTGCGAACCGTGTGGTTTGCCTGCCCTTTTCATCCGGCGGGTCTGGCTCTGGGATTCTCTTCGGGGCCGGATTACTTCTGGCTTCCCTTGCTCGTCGCCTGGAGCGTGAAAGTGCTCGTCCTGCGCTACGGCGGCCGACGGCTTTACCTGAACCTCGCGCCGTTCTTCATCGGCCTTGTCCTGGGCGAGTACATGATGGCCGCGTTCTGGGGACTGTTCCAGTTATGCACCGGACGGGACACGTACAGCTTCTGGCTGGGGTGATATTCCGCCGTTCGAGCGTTTGAAAGGGAAAATGACACGGGTGCGCTTCAGCGTTCGGGGACTCATATATAGGGTCACAAGGGAAGCCTGCCGCGTCGTCTCCGCTGTCATTGCGAGGAACGAAGCAAAGCAATCCCTCCAGCAGGCGGTTTGGTTTCCACCCCGGTCTGGTGTATAATCCCCAGTTAGTGAAGACGTGATGACAGTTCCGCATCCCATACCTTATCAGGGCAGCAAGCGCAACATTGCGCCGGACATTCTGCGTTACATCCCGGCAAACGTTCATACCTTTCACGAACCCTTCGCCGGGTCTGCTGCCGTGTCCCTCGCAGCGGCAGCCCGCGGGTTGGCTGAACACTATTGGCTTAACGACCTGAACAAGCCTCTGGTGGATTTGTGGTCCATGATCATCAACTCTCCCGACGAGATCGCCCAACAGTATGAGGCGCTCTGGAAGAAA
>JACQGJ010000502.1 GCA_016199605.1 Armatimonadota bacterium
ACGCTGTAACAGGGCGGGGAGATTGAGCGCGTCGCCCTCGAACACATCCGCCAAATCGTCCAGCGGCTCGACGGCCAGAATGGGAGTGCGGTTGCCGACGAGGTCCTCCGTGAGGGCGTTGTACAAACGTCGCTGTACGAAGGGAGATGAAAACCGGCAGATCTCCACCTTCATGCCCTTCTCGTCTATGGTGGTCTCAACATCGGTAATCCCATTCATATAGAGGAAGCTGCACCAGTCGGCATCCAGCGCAAAGGGCAAGTCGGAACGCGCAAATAACTCCATCACCTGAGGCAGATAAGGTCCCTGGGCCTTCTTTACGAGGTTCAGCACGGTGTTGTTCCACTCACGGTACAGCGCCATCCGGTACACGTCTTCCCAGGCGCTCAGGCCGATCACCTGGGGTGGACCGGGGTTGTAGGTCTCCGTCAGCAGCTCCCCAAACCAGCAGACCAACCCCGGCTGACCGCGAGTGGAGCGATAGACTTCCTCCACCACCTCCGGCTCGACTGTCTGGCCGGATTCCTCCTGATACTGCCGGAAAAGCTCCTGCACTTCCTCGGCGGAGAAGTTGGGGATGTGCAGAGACCGCTGCACGTTGAAGGGAGAGCCGCGGGGGCTGTCAACGCCCAGCACGGCCCGCACACCAATCAGCGCCATCCCGTGCAGGAGGTAGTTGGGGCGGTTCAGATACATATCGCGAAACAGGACAACCAACCGATCAATGACGTGACGGGGCAGGCTGTCGAATTCGTCGATGAAAAGGACCGTCGGACGGTCTATCACGCCGACTCCGCGCTCAAACAGCTTCGTGAAGTCGGTCCATGACTGGGGCGCTGTTTCGAGGGTAGCTCCGAACGTGTGCCGCATCAGGGTGGGTATATAATGCAGAAAACTGTCTTCCGGCTCGTCGTCCTTCAGGATCACCCCCTGCATGGACATCGTGCCGATGGTGAACTGTTCCCCGAACTGCTTCTCGATCTCCGCCTTCGCCTGGCGCATCAGCCACGTCTTGCCCGTCTGCCGCGGCGCCCAGATGGTGAAATAGTGACCGCCCTTCTCGGCGGAACCAATCAGTTGCTCCACACATCTCGTCACCATTGCCTGACGCGGAACGCAAAAATGCAATTGTTCATCCACCGGTCCGTACGAGTGAAAGGTTCGCATAGCATCGTCTCCTGTCCTTTGCCTGAGTGCATTTTACTCAATCAAGGGGTTGTGTGGCAAGGTCGCGGCCAGACCCCGCGGAAAGGCGGGAGATAAGCTTCCTCATCGGAAAACCTCCTTTCCACGGTCCGTTCTACGATACGATGCCTGCAACAATACTCCCCCGCCTCGCGGAGGTCCACCATAGAGGAGAACGCGTAGGGATCGGTCGCCGTGCCGATCCACCCCGCGTCTTCCCCTCGCTTCCAAATGACGGGGAAACGATACGGGGAACGCCACGGCGGGCATTCCCTACGGGTACGACGACAAGCACGAAAGAACATCTCCCCCAAACGCGAGCAAGTGACGGCGGAAGACTCTACGCACCTCTCTGGAGAGTGGACTCATCTCGCCACGGCACGATGTGTTGCTCCAGGTTCCTGGTCTCCAGAGCCAGACCTGAGCAATTCGACGCGAGCGCCTCGAAGACTCCATTGGCAACGATTCGGTGGCCGAGGTCATTGGCATGAACGCCATCGTGATGAACGAGCCAGTCGGCCTCGCTGTATGCGGACAGCAGGTCAACGAACAGACAGTCCAGCCTTTCAGCCAACTGTCGGGTGGCCTCGTTGTACTGGTGGAACAGCTCCAGGCTGCCGTGACTCCAGTGCGGCGCGCCAAGCGCGAAGTCGGTCATATAGTACGGGCCGAGCAGAACGATCAGAGGCTGGATGACTTTACGAACGCGCCGGAGAATGTCTTCCATCTCGGCGCAGAACAGATCAACAGGTGTGCCGCCGCGAGCGTCGTTGAGACCATAGGAGATCACCAGCAGATCCGGCAAGAGGTGATGTCCATTGGCGAAGTGGGAGAGCACGTGCCTCTCCAGCCGCTCGTTCGCCGCCGGCTTTCCGCTGAACTCGTAGCAAGGACTTTTCGTCGAGATGACGTTCGCCCCGATGCCAACATTCACCAACTGCACCGGGATTCGCTGAAACTCGTTGATCAGCCGCGCGAGTTGATTCGCCCAGCAACGTTCCCGGCAGCTTGACCATCCCCCTGCCGTCGTGCTCTCGCCGAGTGTCATCAGCACTTTGAACTCCTTGTCCCACCAGTCACGTTTCATGTTGCCTCTTCTCTCTTTCTCCCTGCAATCATCACGCTCTGCAATTGGCCGACTGAAACCTCTTCCTCACTGTTGCACTGCCCTTGTCAGGTCGCCTCTGCTTCTCTCATCAAGGTAGACGTTATTGCTCTCGGCGACCTTGAGGAACTGGTCGAGGACGACTTGAGCAGAGTCGGAGAGCGGCCACTCGGTACCTCTCCAGGAGGCGGTATCCTTCAGTTGTTTCCAGCGCACCAGAAACACGTAAAGCGCCGGCAACTGTGCGACCTTGACCCTTGAGCGCAGTGTCGGATCGTCCTTCACCGACGCTTCTGCTGCCTCCAGATGCGACCATCCCGCAACCAGCGTCTCCAGGGACAGGAAGTGTGCATCAGGCGGTGAGCCGAGGTCAAGCCAGTCTCCGCTGGCTTCTACCGCGTTGTGCATGACATCGAGATATGCCACTATCTCCTTGCCGGCAGGTCCGTAGTAACCGTTGGTGAACTCTCGTATCAGTTTGTCCGGATCCTGCGAAGGATCCCACAGGAGCTTTGCCACGAGCCACGCTCTCAGTTCTGCCATCTCGGTGCCGCCCGTGCCGTACTGGACTCCGTCCCCGAAGTAACCTTTGACGCCAGCTTTAGCCCAGTTCTGGATGTTCTTCGTGAGGGCACGAAGGTTCGGATGCGGCACCAGTGGGTAGACACAATTGTCCGGGTAGTCGTACACGTAGACTCTGTCGCATATCTTCAGCCACCCATTGAGGTCATCGTTCCACCTCTTGTTCCTTGCGTCGGTCAGAGGTCTGCTGAAAGAGGCGTTGATGGGACAGAAGTAGATGAATACATTGGGTCTCGGCCTCTCATGCAGGGGAGGCTTCTGCGTATGGTGGTAGGCATACATGCTCACCAACTTCCCCAGGGAATCCTTTTCGATGGCGGCGGCCACACTGTTGGCGAAGCGCAGTGCAAGGCCCGACGGACCGCCCTCCTCCCTCTCCGCCGCAACACACGCGTCGCACTGGCAACGGCAAGGATAACCTGAATCGTCCTCGGCGCTCACGGAGACGTACTCCGTTCCCGAAGGATACAGATCCTTCACTCGTCCAACTTCAGCCTTCGTGTTCCGGAGGAAGGCTGTCAGCATCTCCCCATTCGTGAGGCACAGTGAAGAGTGGTCTCTCGGCGTTGCCGTGCGCTTTCCGTCTATCAGGCTGTACCATTCCGGGTGCTCGGCGAAATACTTTTCCGGCGGCAACACCGTGTAGAAGGAGTGTCCGTTCGGCCACGCCTTGCGAGTGCCGCCGCGCTCTGCCATTATCTCGAAGTGGCCGTAGCCGTGCAACTCTCCCACGCACTTATTGCGGACCGACCAGTCGGGGTCCAGAGTTGTCGGGGCGATCAAGATCTCTCGATGCTCCATCGGCGGCACGTAGCGCCTGCTGAACTTGCCGAGGGTGAGGTCCGGCTTCCTGGGAATCGTGCTGACTTGCGGAGTCCACCACCTGCAACCCACGTAGTCCTCGAGGAAGGTGTAGACTGCGTAAAGCGTGCCTCTGGGTTCGCCGCCAGCCAGGATCAGATTGCTTCCTGCCGTGCGAAGGACGATGCCGTCGCAGCCGAGACCGTCGGTGGAGAAGTTTGGATCTACCAATCTGGCAGCCTGCGGCCCGACAAGTAGATTGGACCGACCGTGTTCAGGCTGGTGCGTGACTGAAAACTTCGCCCCGGTAACTTGACCAAGAAAGCCGGCCAGTTCGGCAGCGGCGTGCTGCTCGGGCTTGCCGGCACCCTTCGCAACCACGATCACCGCTTCGGCCCGTCCGCCTCTCGCGATGGTCATTGCATGCGAGGTTGTAACACCGGCAGCTAACGATAGGACAACAACAGGAACCGCAAATTCCAGCATATC
>JACQGJ010000503.1 GCA_016199605.1 Armatimonadota bacterium
CCAACTTCCTCGGCATTACCTCCGATGGACGCACACCTCTACGGCTTCGCGTCCAAACCGAGGCCTCTCGCCGCCAGGAGGAGTTCCGCCAACTGATCGGCAACCGTCCCAACGTTGCTGCGGGCGCAAGAGCCTTCGTCTCCTCGGCGAACCAGCCCGACAGCTCGGCCCCCCAGCTTACCGACGGACGTTTTGGAGAAGACAACCAGGTCGTTGGCCTTCCTGGTGGTTGCTTTGTTGTCGATCTGGGAAGGCCACAAACAGTCGCCGCTCTCTTGTGGTCCCGAGATCGACTGTGTGAGTTGAACTACAACGGAATCACCGATTACGAGATTGAAGTGTCCGACGATGGGCAACAATGGAAACCCGTGCTCCAAGTCAGGGGAAACCGGGAAGTGTGGGGTCGCTTCGACAAGTTTGAACCGGTCACAGCTCGCTTTGTTCGTCTGCAAGTGAGGACGTCGTCCTACGAGCCGGTGGTGGATGAGGTGGAGGTTTACGGAGTGGCCAGGTAGGCGGACTACATGCGCTAAATCCTCCTGCTAACTCAGGGGGCTGGCCGGAGGGCAACCTGTGACAAGCACGGTCCTTTGACATCACTGCTGCTTCATCTCTTTGAGTGCGACATCATCGAACCAGACCTTTCCTTTGCCTTTCAACTGCACCACGACGTAGAGGTTGCCCTTCGGATCGGGGGAGGTCGTGAACTCGACTTTTGGCTGTTCCCATTCCCCGGTGCCCTTCGTCCACGGCAGCACCTTGCCATAGTACTTCCCATCAACCACCCACTCCACATAGATTCGGTATTCGACCCCGGGGTGATCGGTCTTTACCCACGCAGACAGCAGATGGGGACGATTTCCCGTTGTGGGGATACCGTTTTGCACCAGCAATGGCGCGGCCTTTTCATCGTCGTTGTGGATTGCGAGACTGGCTTTGCCGGTGTGGGCAACCTCGGTCGTCTGCTCTGCCACGAAGGCAGCCTGTGGGACCCAGCCGTCGGGCAGGGCATCACCGTTGGCGTCCACCTCAAAGGAGGGGTTCGGCACGGGGTTCCCTTCTTGGTGCATCAGCGATTCGTCAGCCGCCGCGGCGGGATGGAGGTATTCCTGGCTGAAGTCTTTGCGGACAGCTTGGAAAGCCGTCGACGTCGTGAAGACCTTCACGCCGTAACCCTCCAGATCGAAGGCGATCTGACCCTTCACAACCTTCAATCTCTCAGGCTTTCCGTCGTCGTAGAGCAATCGGAGTTTCTGCCCATCTTTCACTGGGAGGCGGGACACCGTCGCTCGTGACGCAGTGGCTTTCGTGTTAACGGCGATGATGAACGTGTTGCCGTTCAACTCGCGCACGGCTATCTCGACGCTCGTTGGTTGAGAGCGGACTTGCGGCCCGGTCGCGGGCTTCGCAAGGAAAACCGGCGCCATGCACTTCAACTCACTTACCAGCGATTTCAACTCGCTGAAGAACTTCGACGGCTTGCGGGTGTAGTGCGTGCCCCAATAGAGGATTCCATTCGCGCCGTGGACGATGGCGTTGTAGGCCATGAAGCGTGACTGCTCCAAGGTTGGCACGATCGCCTTCGACTTGTCGCCACCCGACAGCTCTCCCCACCCGAAGCCTTGCAGCACCATGAAGACCGGCTTCCGTCCATTTACGGAAGCCACGGATTTGTCAGTTTCATCGGCCACGACCGCAAGAGTCTTGTTGGGAAGGTCGGACTGTTGCTGCGGCTCGGGCACCGGGTAGATGTCGCAACCGGCGATGTCGGTCGCCTGGTTGTAGTATGCGAGGGTCGTGATCGTATTGCGGGGCGCGTGGTTGGTCCAGATGGGGTGGTTCCCGTCGAGGTTGCGGAGGAATCGGTAACCGGCAATCAGTCCATCGGCAGACTGGCTTCCCCATGCGGGTTCATCAATGCTTTCCCAGACAAGCAGGTTGGGGTGATTGCCAACCGCGGCAACGGTATCCTGCATCACCTTCTTCCGCGCCTCGACGTCGGACGACAGGTCCATGTTGCCGCCCATCACGACCCACATCATCAGGTTGTATTTCGAGGCGCGATCCAGGACTGTCTTTAGGGTTGATGCCCCTCCTCCACCAGCCTGCATCAGATTGAAGCCTGCATCGGCAGCGTCTTTGATGGACTTCTCCGTGGCGGGCATTTCGTAGATACCGATGGGGAAAAACGCCTTGCCTTGGACAAGGATCGTGTTGTCCTGCCCAATCGCAACGAGAGGCGTCATCTCCATCTTCTTGAAGATGGAGAGTGACAGTGAAGCCTCTGCCGCGGCAGTCCGGGACGCGTCGAGTAACACTGCCTTCACGGGATACTCACCTGGAGGGATCTTGCGGAGGTCCAACCGAACGTCGGTGACGGCCTGCCGAAGGGGCTGAACTCGCGGTGTCACGAGGTCCGCAGTGCCGTCTGGTTTGGCGATGCTGACTTTCAGAGAGTATTGCCTGATCTTCTCCTTCGTTACATTCAACCGGCACTTCAGTGTGGCTTCCCGACGGTAGTGAGAAACGAAAAGGCTGAACTCTGCGAGTGGCGCAACGGCGATATCCCTGCCCATAACCGCGGCCAGCTTCTTCGAGTCTGTTTCGGTCAGCGTGAACTTGAGACGATGCGCGCCGCTCTCCATCAACTCGAAGGGAGCAGTGAACGGGAAAGACTCGCCAGGCTTAAAGGTTCGAGGGGTCAGGGCCAACGATCGAGGCAATTCCTTCGGTGGCTCCACCTTCACGGTCAGGGAGTAAGACATCGGCTGATTCCCGGTGTTGGTGACAACAACTCGGGCCAAGTTGCTGCCGAGGATAGCCGATCCCAAGGAATCAATGGCGAGCCCCACTTTGTAGGAAGTCAGGTCCGCGCCGATGCCCTCCAAGTGGCCAAACTGTGGGGTCACTCCGAACCTGACATTGCACGGCGACCAGGAGGACAACTCACCCCGGGGCTTCTCTTCGCGTGCGATGTTCAGCCCGAAGGTCGAGGTGGCCTGTGGGGTCAGCCCCAAACTCGCGAAGGGAATGGACACTTCCGCGTTCCAACCGTCCTCCGTTCGCGCCGTCTTCGCGGTCCATTGCAGGTTTGCCGCCGGTGAGATTCCTGCCGCATCGCCTGCTCCATCCCATGTCGCTCCGCTCAAGCTCACGGCAAACTGACGATAGGTGAAGTGGTCGTGGTTGGCGTCCAGAAAGATCTCGATGCAGTCGTCGGCGAACACGCTGGCATCGCGCCCCGTTGCGCTTGCGACCGTTTTCGCCATCTGCGATTCGCGACAATGGATGGCGAAGTAGAGGCTCTCCTCATCATAGGCCACACTGACTTCGGTCTGTTCCGCGGCGGGTGTGCCTTTGTCGAGAAGGACAAAGTCCTTCAACACCAGAGCGTTGGTGTAGCAGCCGTCCGAGATGTTGCCGTCGATGGTCGGAGGACTTGCCGCGCGAGAAGCACGGACCGCCAAGGTGGCGGTTTCGCCGCGTCCAGCGAAAGTGGGCATGAACGCGACGACAGCAATCCAGAGAGTGACGACTTCACACACGATGTGGCGTTTGATCGAAAGCACAGTTGAATGGACCTCCCGTAGGAATGGCGAACACCGGTTGCGAGAGAGTTGCACTCCCCCGTAATCGGTACACATCATAGGCGATTACTTACCCAACCGATACACATGCCTCTGATACCCCTCGAAGCGATCCCGCATCACTCCTTTCACCACTCGCACCGTTCGGTTTTCGAAGAGCACGCTGGCTTTTCCTGTCGATGGGGGGACCGTGAAGGTGGCTGTCACCGGTTCGGCAGTTGCGTTCACCGCTACCATATACAGAGCGCCTTCAAATCGCTTGACGACATGGTGGATGGCCGGCGGGGCCACTGTGGATGACGGAGATTGTTCGAGAGAATATAGGATCGGTGTGAGAGTCCTGACCTCGCGGGCGAGATATCCAAGGTGATTCCACAGTTCCCCGCTGCGCGGCTTCTGCGCAAAGAACTTGATCCCCCTCACACCGTGGATGAGGGCGAGATAGGTCATAGCCTCGGCTTCCGCGCCGGTAGGCTCACGCGACACGTAGTAGGCGTTTCCCATGTCCTGCAACCAGATCCAACTCGGCTTGCCTGCCTTCGAGGCGAACCGCTCCAGTGTCTCGGCGTCACCCGCGATGGCAGCCGGCGTGTTGTTCGGAATGGGGTAGTCGTCCAGGCTCGCAATGTCTCCCAGTTGATCGCTGGAGTAGGTCACGTAGTTGATGTAGGCCGGTCGTCCGGGGTCCAGCTCCCGCACGAGGTCATACATCTCCCTGATTTCGGGAGTGATGGTTGAAGGCTCATCGAACACGTACCACGCGATCAGTGCCGGGTGGTCTCGCAGCTCCGTGACCCACTGTCGCAGTAGACCGGCGTTGACGCTCGGATGAATCCACAAGATTACAAACAGTCCGTTTTTCGAGGCAACATCCAGCAACTGACGGACTTCCTTCGCAGGCCGCGCGGTGGCCCACGAGCAGATCGAGTTGAACCCGGCGAGACCGGTGTCACGCAGAATCTCGGGGGTCGGCTGGATTTCCCATCCTGTCGCGAACGGAATGAATGGTTTGCCGTTGACCAGAAACCGCCGATGCTCGTCAATCTTCACTTCAACCGACTTCGGCCCGGGAGCTACCTCATACGCGGGAACCCGCGGTCGGGCGTGATGGACGGCCGTACCCGTGAGCGCGCGGTCGAGAGGCGAGACCCGGAAGTCGGAGGCTGCCGCACCCATCTCGAGCTGAGCATCGTCGATCCAGACCGTGCCCTCGGCCGCTGGCCTGATCGTGCAGGTGATCCTCGATTCAGTTGGGACTCCTGTGACGGAGTAACGTTGCCACTCCTTGCCAACCTTGAGCCTTTCGTTGCCGGCCCCTCCAAGCTCCAATTCAACAGGGAGGTCAGCCGTGTCGCTGCGCAGCCAGGCTGATAGTGTGTATGGCTTCCCAGCTTCAACTCCCACCCAGTTTGCCACGGCCTTCAGGTCGTCAGGTTCAGCGGAGCCGACGATGCGCAGCGACCGCTTGCCCGAATGACTGACACCTTCGACCACTCCCCAGCGCCGCCGCCACGCCTCCGTGTCGACGATCCAGCGTGGCGCGCAGAGTCCCCAGTGACCTGAACCCCAGAAATCCGGAAGCTTCTCTGTCGTGCAGATCTCAAAGCTGCTGTTGGGAAGCAGGTTTTCCGGTCCCTCCGATTGTTCGGCGCGAAAGTCGGCAATGGCAAAGGAGGCCTCCCCCGGTCGCGCCTGCCACACTGAGATTCGGATGGTGCGAACGTCGTTCCAACCTGGGCAACTTCCCTCGCAGCCAAACGACCCTCGAGGCACAACGATCGTCTGCCACTGCGTTGTGGCCCTCATCGGCAGCCACAGGTTGGCGAACCAGCCATCGCCTCCGCTGTTGAAATAGAGTGAGAGCATCCGAAGGGTGGACAGGTCATCGACCTTGAACCGAAGCGTGAAATGGCTGCAGGCTGACAGATCGATGTGGACCTGTTTGTCCCACGCGGCGCGGACCGTGTCTTCACGGAAACGGCAAGGCAGCCGAAGAGAATGTCGCCCCTTCATCGTCACGAGTTCGGGAGCAAGCGCCGCGCTCATGGGAACCCACGCCGCCTGCGCGGCTTGTGAGTCGGGGTAGCTGAAATCGTCGATGACGATTTCAGCGGACGGGCAGGAAAGCGCCGTCGCAGACAACGCAATCAACATGAGCAGTGTGGTCTTGAGCATGTAACTCCTCCAGATGTTCACTCGAATCAGGCCGAAAACTCATCATCATCTTCCGGCTCCGCGCGGTCGGTCAGCCGAAACCGTTCCCACCCAGGGAGGGTCTGGATCGTCCACAATCGCGTTGAGGACCCACAGCCAGTTTCTTTCGGGGAGTGCCTTGTCTGCATTGGGGCAATTATTGGAGGAGAACGCGGATCCTCTTCAACACTTCTTCGACTTGTGGGTTGGGCAGTTTCTTCATGAACTCAGCCTTCCGCGATCCCCAATCGAGACTCTTAATCTGGTCAGCAAGCACCACGCTGGCGGAGTCAGCTTCCCGGGTGAGGACTACTTCAAAGGGATATCCCTTCACCTGCGTGGTGAGAGGGCAGAAAAGCCCGAGTCCAACCTTGGCATTGTAGGCGAGAGGCGAGACAACCAGGGCAGGCCGTCGTCCGGACTGTTCGTGGCCTGCCTGCGGGCCCAAGTTAATCCACACCACATCGCCCCGGTCGGGAGTGTACGACTTCGCCATTACCACGCCTCCTTGCCTTGGGGCGGGCCAGTAGTAACTTCAGCGTGGATGTTCTGCTTGGTCACCCCGACGAGAAGCTCTTCAAGGGTATACTCCCGGTCATCCGCAGGAGTCACAACGAGCCGTCCGTCAACCACTGACAAATCCACCACAGAGCCTTGCTTTATCTTGGACTCGTGGGCAAAGGGTTTGGGGATTCGGAGGGCGAGACTATTGCCCCACTTCTGAACTTGAAGACGCATCGTGCACCTCACTGTATGTATCGACAATGAAGATACCACGGAATGGTCTTAGTGACAACCGTGGAAGAAGCACGTGGCTACTTCATCCTCGCCACTTCCACCTGATCCCCCACCCCATACTGCCACACCGAAACGACCTTGCTCTCGAAGTCCTTCTTGAGTTTGCCGGCAGCAACGGGGTCTGCAAGGAACACCTTGCTCTTCTCGTCGCGTACCGCTCCTTTCACCAGGCGAGCTGTCTTCCCCTCCCCCAGCCAGCTTCCGGCGAAGTAGTCGAGACTTGACTTCAGTTGTCCTTTCTCATCCACTTGGCCATTGGCGAAGACGAGATAGGCGGACAGCGTGACGCTGCCGTCGGCTACTTCCGCCACTGGGCCGCGGGCGAGGAGGGCGGACTGGTCGAGGGTGATCCAGAGGCGCGCGCCTTCTCGGCGAGTGCTGCGGATACGGAAGACTGCGGTGCGTTGCGCGTTGAAGATGCGGATCGCGCGGCCAGGAGCGAGATCGGTCACAAGGCTCGTAAGGTAGTCGAGGGCGATCTCGTTGGTAGCGTAGTTCGTGGCGCGGATTGTTCCGGTCGCGTAGCCGGGTCCTTTCCCGGAAGCATACTCGCCGACCTGCACATCGCGGACCCACTTGTCGCGAGTCTGGGACCGGACGCGCACGCCAAGGGGACGATGCGATGTGACACGACTCGGGCCGGCTGGGAGGTAGAGGGTGATCTCATCCTTGCCGTCGCTGCGCGTGACCTCAAGCACGAGGGGTGAATCGGAAAGGAGGCGAACGCTCTCGACAACCGGTGTTTTCTGGTACGCATCCAGCACCGTCAGGAAGAGCGAGCGTCCCGCCGGTTTGACAAGGCGACGAGCAAGCACGTAATCCATCCCAAAGGTCGGATCGTGCGCGGGATTGCGTCCGCGTCCCATAATGACTTCCATCGGCCCACCGACGGGAACGAGGTGCAGGCGCACAACATCGCCTTCGGGAAGTCCCAGGTTCCACGTCCATGTTGCGGGTTGATCCATTTTCGCACGGCGGAGGTTGGTGAGGAAGCAGGGGAAATCCTTTCGCGTTCTCCCCCAGCGGTCTGTGAACTCCGCGAACTGCGCCACCTCTTTGCCGGCGAGCGTGCCACCTTCCTGTGTTTCCCATGCAAGTGCAGGCGGCTGTGGCGTGACCAATGGGCCGTGCCAGCTCTGATCATGCTGCTCGCCGCCACGAACGGCGAACAAGTCAACGACATAGAACCGTTCGGGATCCACATCAACAAGCAGTGACATGCGCTCATACTCGTCCACTCCCTTGGCGCATTTGTCCTCCGGATTGAAGCCCTCGGGATACGGATCGTGACGCGCGGAGACAACGTGAACTCCGTTGGCACTGGCGAACAATGAGGCGGCCCCACCGATGCCGAAGGAAGGTTGTGTCTCATCCACCGTGACGGTGTTGTGCGCCATGAGGTTGGCATCCCACTCATACCGGTAGTCCCACGTGAAGGGATAGCCGATGTCGGGCAGGGACTCTACTCCGCGCGCCCACATCTCGAGCGACAGGTTGTCCTGTTGCCTGTGACCAATGAGAGAGGTGTAGTTGAGCGAAACGGCGCGGCAGTTGTCGCCTTCACCCGATTCCAGAACGCCGATGCCGTAGCCGTCCATCAGGCGCGACTCACGCTTGATCTGCGACTCCGGCTTCGCCAGCGCCGCGCGGATCTCCTCCTCCGGGAAAGGCTCGAATAGCTCACCGGTGAACAGCGTGCCGTCCAGCTTTGTGCAGGCGCGGGCGTAGCGCGGGTCGTGGTAGCGTTGGAAGGCGAACAGGTTTTCTGCAGTCAGGTAGGAGTATTGATACGGCTTCACCCGGTGTACCCGCTGGATGTTCCCCGAGTCGCCAATGGAGGGCATGAAGGAGTCCATCAGCATGATGTCAATGTAGTAATCGAAGAGAGACCGCACTTTCTGATCGGCGAACAGATCGGGATACTTGTCCGTGGGGAACTGGTCGGGGTGGCGACGCCGCAGTTCCTCCATCAACCGGTTCACCCGTATGAAGTCACACTTGATTCTGTTGTAGCCGGGGCTTTCATGGCCGCCACCGTCGCGAGTAACACCGTTGATCATCAGGTAAGCGCAGTGCCCGATCCCGTGGTAGGCATAATCCACCATGTCCTTCGAGTTTGGATGCACGTCGGAGAAATCGTCCATCACCAGAGCGCAGGCCAGAGCGGCCGCTTGATGGTGTCCCTCGTTGCCATGGATGTCGCCACTGAGCAGCGCCTTCATCCCGGAGCGCACCAGCTTCTCCTCGATGTAGCGACGCAAGTCATCGGCGGTGTTGATCGGCATTCCTTTAGCCTTGAGAAAAGTCAGCAGTTCGGGGTCTTGGTCGAGATACGGGTATAAGGCGTCGTAGGCGTTGACTGCGGCTTCGAGACAGAAGGTCTCCCAGATGAGATCGGTGATCATGCCGCCGGTCTTCCAGGTGTAGTGCGGATCGCGACCACCGGTGTTCGCGTAGAAAAGCCGGTCTTTGCGATCTTCGTGATTGGGATACTCCGAGGCAAGCCGCGCCAGGAGAATCGAACCCTTGTGAGCGTAGGTACGATCACCGGTCAACACGTATGCCTGCGACAGCGCGCGCAACGCGGGGATCACGGCTCCGCCGTAAGCGATGTGAACATAGTCGCGCAGGAAGTAGTAGCTTTTGCCCTTGTATTCACAGCCGTTTCCGTCGTCGGGGAATTCCCCGGAAGTCATGTCGCCCGCGAGGAAGTCGTTGCTGGGATACCACTCCTTGCCAAGCTTGCACTGCACCTTGTAGGGATGACTCACTGGCTCGATGTTCCACGCGCACCAGGCGTTGATCTTGCGCACGTCGGTTCCGTGGACCGGACAGATCGCGCGCGCCTCGTGCGGGTAAACGCGGGGGATGAGCGTTGAGGGTTGCAGCGTCCACATAAACTCGTCGCTCTTGGCAGCGTACGCGCCGCCCGCGGCATACCCCTCGCCGATGTAGTAATCCACCGAGGATGCAGACTTCGAAGTCATCCAGTCCTGAAGTGTCTTCGCCCACGGGTAGCGCGCAACATTCGTCCGCCCGATGGCGACGCGCTCAGGGGTGTAGTAGGTGGCGCTCTGTTTGGCGGAAGCGGCTGTCACGATACTCATAAGAAGGCTCCATGCTGCGAGGCGATACTGATTCATTTCGCGTCATCAATCCCAAGAAAGGTTGCGGTATTTTTCCAGGCAACGCTTTCGCGTTCTTCCGGCGAGACATCGAGGATGTCCAGCTTCACGAGCGACGGTCCCGGATAATTGAAAGGTATGTGCGTGCCGAAGGCGAGGGCGCCGACACCGAGG
>JACQGJ010000510.1 GCA_016199605.1 Armatimonadota bacterium
ACGCGAAGCGCGTGAGGTGAACGCGCATCGTGTCATGCCAACGGCAATCATGATAGAATGACCCGGACGATTTGCTGAGCATTCAGTAAGAGCACACCATGCTGAAGTCAAGTATTCCTGTCCCCGAAGTGAATCCTCCACAAGACCCAGTGGGAGAACGGCGCAAATCCCGTCTCTCCACGGTGCTTGCGTGCTACGCGGCAGCGAGTCTGGTGATCGGATTCTACTACCTCGGGCCGTCTCTGTTCGATGATTACACCATAGCCAACGATGTTAGGCAAGCCATTCACTGGTTCCAGTACCGATGGCCCCACGCCTTCGCTGCCAACGATCCCCTCATCCAATACGCGGCCTTCAGCGAGACGCCGGTGGTGAACTGCCTGTATCGCGCTGGGAGCCACCTGCTGCAACCCATACTGTTAGGAAAGCTCCTGACGCTGATAGTATTTGCTGCCACCTGCTCTCTGCTCGGAGGGATGGTGTGCCTGCGCTCCAATCCCGTGGGTGGTCTGATGGCCATCTTCCTCATTGCGTTCGCCCCGCCGCGGATCGACCAGTTCTACGGGTTATTCTCCCACTCGTTCTTTCCTCTGCTGATCCTTGCCGCCCTCCATTGGGCGGAGAAAGGGCGGGTGACCTACTGCGCGGTTCTGATGGCAGTGTCGGGGCTGTTCTATCCTCCGGCCTTTGTATTGCTCACCGTGTACTTTGGCGTCGCGTGGCTTGCCAGACCGGTGGACCGGAGGCGGTCCTGGGCCATCGGATACTTGTGCGCCCTTCTCATCGGCGTCGCGCTGCTGTGGGCCAAGTACGTCCAGTCTCCTGGGTTCATCGGTCACCTGATTTCGCCGACCGCGATGAGAGAGTCCCCCGCCCTGGGCGCCGAGGGGCGTTACCCTTTTTACCCCAACACTTCCCTGTTCTCAGAGATCATGGGGCAGGTGGGGACTCCCTATTATCTCCTTCTCGTGCTCCTCTTCGTAAGCGCGCTGCCCCGGTGGCGATCCAACTTGTCCCGGTTCTTCTGGTGCATGGTCGGCAGTGTCGTAGCCACATATATTCTTGCTTCATTGTTTGTTCCGTATCTGTATCTGCCCGACCGTTACGTTCAGTACTCATTGCCGTATCTTGCAGCCTGCTTCCTCGGAGTCTGGGGAGGAAAAGCATGGGAACAACTGGAAAACGCAAGCGC
The DNA here is from genome assembly GCA_016199605.1 of Armatimonadota bacterium. Classification (GTDB taxonomy): domain Bacteria; phylum Armatimonadota; class Abditibacteriia; order CG2-30-59-28; family CG2-30-59-28; genus JACQGJ01. Next base: position 1,193 of record JACQGJ010000510.1, read on the forward strand.
GAGACTCGCCTTTCTACTTATGGTTCTGTGGCTCGGGGTGTCGTTCCATCGTGAGGAGATATCTCCTGGCGTCAACCTGAACCATTACGACAACACGGAATTGTACCGAGCGCTGGCAAAGACCCCGGAAGGATGTTTGATCGCCGCCCCCCCGTTCCTTGCCGATGAGATCCCGGTTTACGCCCATCGCTCCGTGCTTTTCAACTATGAGTTGAGCCACCCCTGGTATCCGAAGTACTACACGATGATCTCGCAACGGACCGATGATTTCTTCCGCGCATACTATTCTGCGAGTCCGGCTTTGGTCAAGGAGTTTCTGCGGAAATACCACATTGACTATTTCGTAGTCAGTCCCAAACACTTCAGCGAGGACTATCAGTCGAGGAAGTTCTGGTACTTCGTGCCGTGGAACAGGAGAATACGGGCCCACATGCACAGGGGGCGTCCCTTCTGGTGGCAACGACCGGACAGGGAACTGCCTCTGTTCTATAAGTCATCAAGCTACCTGATTTTCGGGCAGAGCAAGACGTCATGAAGGGGCTCATCACAATTCCCGTTTACAACGAAGAGACCACGCTGCCGAGCATCATCCGTGGGTTCAGGTCACGGTGTCCGGACTACCACTGTCTTTTTATTGACGATGGGTCAAGCGATAGCTCCCGCGCCCTTCTTGAGGAACACGGAGTCGCTTATGTGCATCATCTGTTCAACCTGGGTTACAGTGCCACCATTCAGACGGGGATGCAATATGCGCTGGACCACGGCTATGACTACGTCGTCTTCTTTGATGCGGATGGTCAGCATCGGTTGGAGGACCTCCTTACCATCCTTGCTCTCGCGCAGAAAGGGGAGAGCGACCTCATCGTAGGCAGTCGCTACTTGGGGAACCGCAGGAACCGATGGACGCTGCGTCGCGCGGTCCATCGCTCTCTGGCCGGGATTGTCACGTTGTGTACCGGAGAGCGAGTCACCGATACCACCTGCGGCCTGAAGCTGATTACCCGCGAATTCATGGAAGTCGCTCTCCGGATTCCTACGGAAGATATGGGGGCGGAGCTTATCACCGCGCTGATTCGGCATGGCGCACGGGTCGCCGAGGTGCCCATCGAGGTGGAGGAGCGGAAGTCCGGCACTTCCATGCACCATTCCTGGAAGGTGCTGTTCTATCCTTTGAAGGCGCTTCTGTGTCTGGTGACGGCCGGGCTGCCGGAGAAACCTCCATCAGATAAGTGATTCCACGCGAGATGAAGATGCGTCTTCGCGGGTCACGACGCGCCGTTCGTCCGGGAGTGGCGAACTCTGCGAGTTCGAGCACTCCTGGACGAACGGATTATTTTCAAGGAGTGAAGCGGATATGAATCTGCACAGCAAATTCGTTGTCAGCCTGTTTGTAGTCGCCCTGTTTCTCTGGGTTCTGCGGCTGTTCACGCGCAAACAGCTTAACTCAGGGCAAGCGTCACTGTGGCTGATCACGTTGGTGGGATGTGAAGTGCTCGCCCTGTCTCCCTCGCTCGCGGACTCTCTGTCTGTGATCTGGGGAAACCTCGTGCCAGTTTCCTGGATTTCCTTTGTCGGCATGGTTCTGCTGATCTGTTGCCTGCTTTCGCAATCGGTGCAGTTGAATAACCTCCAGGAAAAGCTGACACAGATGGTGCGGCATCATGCGTTCCTTGAACAACGCGTCCGGAAACTTGAATCCGCACACACGAAGGATACCACGGACTCCCCCTGATGCTGTGTCTCACTTTTGATATCGAAGAGAGGTTCCATGCGCACCTGACCTCCGCGGGGGTTCAGCCGCGATGGGAACTCCACGACCGGGTGGCCTCGTGTATTGACTGGCTCGCATCAATGAACAGGAGAGCCACCTTCTTCATCGTCGGCGAGTTTGCCGAGCGACACCCCCACCTCGTGCGTCGTGCCGTGGAGGCCGGTTGCGAAGTCGGGTCGCACACCTACAGCCACCTCAAAATCGACTCGCACAACGCGAAGCAATGCCTCGCCGACATCAAGCGGTCGAAGGAGCTTCTCGAAGAGATTACCGGTTTGCCCGTGTCTGGTTTTCGCGCTCCCACGTGGACGGCGCGTCTCGAGGACCGCTGGTTATGGGACTATCTCGTTGAGCTTGGCTTCCTGTATGATTCCTCTCTGTTTCCCTTTCCCACCCCGCTCTACGGATCCCTGAGAAACCCAACGCACAGCGCTTGGATTTTCCCCCGCCTGCTGGAGATTCCTCCCGCCGTCTTTCGATGGGGCAGCTTCAGGATTCCCTACGCGGGCGGCTTCTATTTCCGACTCTACCCCCTTGCTCTGACGCGGCTGCTGTTGTCAAGGGAACTCAAAGCGGGGAAAAGCCCCGTGCTATACTTCCATCCGTGGGATTTCGAGCGGTCGCCTGTGACAATGGAGCGTGGTCTGTTGAACAAATTCATTGGCAACCATAACGTCTCCAACTCCTGGGGAAGATTTGTGTCGCTGCTGCGCTCACAGCCCTCCAGCAGATGTATTGACTACTACCGATCAGTGACTGTCCATGGATTCTCGCACTCCTGAATGCAAGACCGGCAGACTCGGCGCTAACGCCGTGGGGCTGCCCACCCTCTTCGCTCTGTTGGGTTGCCTTGCCGCGATGTACCTGCACTGGCCCGCCCTCATGAACTACTCTGCCTACAAGGGTGACATTATGCAGTCGCCCCACTGGGCAGCCTACCACAGGTCTTCGTTTCGTTCGGACGATCTGCTGCTGAAGTATGCGAGGTATAACGAGAGTCCGCTGCAGAACCTGATCTATTACACGGGAACCTATTTCATGGACATGGTGTGGCTAACCAAGGTGGTTGCCATCGTATCCTACGGCCTGTGCGCGATGTTGTTCTTCTGCCTCGGTAGGTCCATGTTCGGGGTCACCGGTGGCGCTCTCAGCGCTCTCTTTTTCACCTTCTTTCCCGACCAGTTCGAGTACTTCGTGGGTGGATTCTCCAAAGCCTGGATGATTCCACTGCTGCTGGCGTGTGTGTACCTGCTGGAAGAGCAAAGGTGGAGGGCCCTCGGTCTGCTTCTACCGTTCGCGGCTTTGGCGTATCCGATGAGCGCGGTTCTGATCGGCATGACCACCGCGGTTTACCTGGTCATGCAGTTCGGGCGCGGCATGAAGTCGCTGGCGCCGGTGCTGCGCACACTGCTCCCAGGCTGCGTTTGCGTGCTCGCCCTCCTCCTCGTGAAATACCTGTCCCCGCCCGACTTCATCGGACCGATGCGCTCCACGGCAGAGTTGCTGGGAATGCCGGAGATGTACCGAGTCGGGTTCTATAAGATCTTGCCCATACCGCGACTGCACGAGGACCTCCTCGACCGTATCTCTCATCCCTTCGTCATCGGCAGCGCCCTCCTCTTCTTTGTCCTGCTCGGACGGAACGGCCTCGGTTGGAGGAGGAGCTGGACGGCGCTGTTCATTGCTTCCGTTTCCGGCTACCTCCTCTCGGCGTTGCTGTTCATGCGACTCTACATCCCCAATCGTTATACCCGGTACTCGGTCGCGGTGTTACTCGCCTTGTGGCTGGCGCACAACTGGGACCTACTCCTGCGGAAGATCCCCTGGAGATGGGCGCGGACCATCGCCGTGATTGCGGTGTTGGGCGTCGCGTGGTGCGAGTACCGGGACAACTTCCGTCAGGGAAAGGAAACGATGGATCGGAGCAAGGTGGCGCCCTTGTGTGAGTATCTGCGCCATCTCCCCGACGGAGTGCTGATCGCCGGCCCTCCGTATATCATGGATGACATCCCAATTCAGGCTCGGCGTTCTGTGCTGGTCAACTACAAACTGGCTCATCCCTGGTTCACGAAGTACTATGATGAAGTAAAGAAGCGAACCTTGATGACCTTCGAGGCGCTGTATGCCTCAAGCCCCGATCCCATTAACCGTCTGCACGAAGGGTATGAGGTCAACTATCTGGTCACTGAGAACGACGCCTACGACGCGGACGCCTTGTCGGACAAGGAAATCTACGTGGAACCCTTCAATGAATTCATTGCCCGGATCATCCACAAGAACAAACATTTTCTACTCGCCAATCCGCCAGCCGCTTCCATCGTTTACAGAGACAATCGCTACACAGTCCTTAAGCTGCCCCTGCCCGATGAAAACCAGTAAACCCTACCACGTTATCTTCCTGATTGCGCCTGTGCTGCTTGCACTGGTCTGCTTGACGATATCGCTCAAGGGCTTCTCGGTATACGGCGGCTTCGATGAGAGGGAGCCAGGCACCCATTTGAGCCTGATGCTGATGACAGTGTGCGGGATCGTAGCAATTCTGGCGGCAGGCAATCGCGGTCTCTGTCCGTCAGGTCGCCGCATGGCCGGGGCGATCGGTCTTGTCGTGTTGGTCGCCGTGTTGGACGAGTACTTCAGCGGACACGAGGCGCTCGGAAAGTACCTGCTGCGTCACAACCACCTCATCCCCGGCAAGTGGATGCAATACGACGACGACGTCATGATCCTTCTCGGAGGTTTCATCGGCAGTTTCGCCTTTTACCGAATAGTGCGAAGCGTGCGCCACGACTCGTTGCAGTGGCAGATTCTCGGCTGCGTAGTGCTGACAGCCCTGGTGCATGGCTCTCTGGATCTCCTGTCACACAACGAATGCGTCTGGAGTCTGATCTGGCCGAGCGTCAAGTTCGCAGACCTTCGCTCCTTCCTGGACCAGCTTTCATGCTTTGAAGAATGGAACAAGATCTGGTGCGAGTGGTTCGTCCTCTGCTTTCTCCTTCGCCAGTACTACACCGTGGAGATACCGGTGATCTGGTCACTCCAGGTGCTGGTCGGCAGTGTCTTGGCCACGCCGGGCCTGTGGTATGTGAATCCGAAGACCGGCAGCATTCCGTATGTCGTCCTTGCCCCAACCTCCGAGGGGGTGATTCGGAATTTCCATCTGCTGGGGGTCGTTGCGTGTGTCTGGCTCACATGGACCTGGCTCGCGTGGAGGCTGCATGAGGGCGACATCGCGAAGATCAAGAAGGCAGGTTGGTTCTGGCTGTGCCCCGTCGCACTCGTTCTATCGCTGAACTATAGCCCGTTTGTGTGGTTGGTAGCAGTTTTGGTCGGGTATGCCTGTATTGTGAAGTATCGTGAGCAGGGCAGAGTTTTCGGCGTCAGCATTGTCCTTGCGACGTATATGGCATTCAGCGCAATGATTTGGGCAGTTCATCCTGACCTGAAGCCCTTCCTGCTGACCTGTGGTCTGCTGCTTCCATGCATCTGGGTGTCACTGACGAGATCATGCCCCCGGTTTCTGCTGCCCATCGCCATCCTTGCCGCCGCCACCATCCTCATGCCTGATCCTCCCACGTTCGCCGTCCTGCTATTGGCGGCGTCTCTCGCTGTCTGGATGCTCAATGTTCCCGAACCGCCGAATCGCTATCGCGCGGGTATCGCAGCCGCCCTCGGCTTCGCTCACATCCTGTTCGTGATGTTCCTGATTCTTATGAACCTTCCTGAGCTGCTACCCAACGAAGACTACGAGCCAACCCATCTGACGAGATTCTCAGTCGGCTTCCAGGGAACTCACGGGCGGTTGCCCGAGTGATTCCTCCGGTCCTCATGGGATGTATCGGGCGAGTGACGGCCCGATGGGTCGGGTGATGAACAGCGGCAGTCTCCTCCACGCCTCTGTCCCGAACACCTGTAACCGAGACGGCTTGCCGACGGTCGCGTAATTGCTGCGCGGGTTAATGATCTGGTAATTGTAGTAAGCCTGCTTTCTAACGGCGCCCCATTTCTCCTTGAACGCCACATGAGTGCTGGCACACCGACTGCGGCCCAGGTCGAACCACCTCACGTTGTGCTCGAAGCAATACTGGAGGATCCCCCAGTACTGCTGATAGTTGGAACCGCTGCGGCGATACTCCTTCAGGCTTCCGATGAACGGCGTGATGACCGAGTCCTTGAACCGGATCACCACTCCGCCTGCGATCAGCCTGTCGCCCGCGCGGACTTCCGAGAACCTGACGTTGTCCGGCAGATGTTGAACCATCAACTCAAACAAACGCTTGCCGTGGAAGGGAGTCCCGAGGTCCCGTATCGTCCGGGACAGGAGATCGAAGCAGGAGACATGGTCGGCAGTGATGGCAAACTGCAGATGGCTCTTCTCGGCTTTGCGGAGGTTCTGTCTTGCGTTGGAGGAAAGGCACTGCTGCCAGACCGCATCGAGGGAGCACGGCAACTCGAGGTCGAACTCGAGGAAGTCCGTGTTGGTTTGAAAGGGCGGGGGAAGGGAGTGCATGAGCCGCAGCTCAATGAAGTCCACACGCAATTCCCCTGCAAGTTGCTCGATCCTCTGCAAGAGCGCCTGCTGCGCCTCCGCTGCATCCGCATACAGTCCGCCCCGACCGAAGAAGGGACAGCTCACCAGCATGTTTCCCAGTAAGGGCGACTTGACGTGGTAGACCGAGACGCCTCCGACCAGTTCATCTCGTTCCACGTATCCGAAAGTGTGGTTCTCGATTCCGTAGAGGTCGTGGAAGATGAGACGCCACTGCGGCAGATCCGCGCAATGGGTATCCTCTCTGCCGTGGATGAACTTCTGCCACCGCTCGAAGTCGCGGTGATCGGAGAGGTCTAAGGATACAAGCTCGCCCATCATTCACCTGTAGTTCTGGGTACTGCCAAGGGCGTGTTGAAAACCTCTCGGGTTGATTAGCGTCAACCCCTGCGGTTTGGCGACGATGTGTATCGTTCGTAGGGGTCGATGCTAATCAACCCGGGTTTGATGCTAATCAACCCGCTCAAACTCCAAGAGCAGAACATGCAGCCACCCAACCCGACCAACCCGCCTTCTCCATGGAATTGTGAGGTGGGCTTTGTGCATCTTGAGCAGAGGTGTTCCGTGACCACCCCAAAACGCTCGATGATCTCCGCGGAGCATACTATTCTGTCACTTCAACACAAGTCAAGGGGCTTCTGCCCTGAG
>JACQGJ010000506.1 GCA_016199605.1 Armatimonadota bacterium
CCTGGGCGTGACTATGACGTGGCAGTTCTACTGCCCCATGCCCTCACGGAGAAGGGCGAGTCGAACTCGCGCCTCATAGTCCGTCCAGGAGTCCAACTCCTGGACGAACAGGCGCCTCCCCGAGGTTGGTGCAGACCGACCGTGACGCTCGCCTTATCTGGTCAACCATCGAATACTTTTCCTCAGCGGGAAACGTCTTCGTCAACTCGAAAATCCTCATCGCGGCATCCATCGCTTCCTGATAGACCCTCAGTTCCCGGTAGCTTCTAATATTCGCCACTCCACCCTCCCTCCATCCCCGCGTCGCCTTGTCTCCAAGTCTCCGCGTCTCCCTCTCCCCCCGTCCCCGTGTCGCCAAGTCCCCGCGTCACAAAAGGTGCTTTTTCAGATAGGTGGCGTAGACCTCGCAGCGAGGACGGACATCGCGGGTGGTGTCCCCGGACATGACGCCGGCGCTGCGGAGGCGGTAGAAGCTGCTCTGGTCGCGACAGCCCTGACCGCGGAGGAGTGCTCGCACAACTTCGCATAGCTGATCATCCTGGGCGAGGAGGACCAGGATACGACGCAGGTGGTCGCCGAAGGGGCCTTCGTCGCGGTCGGCTTCTTGCTCGAAGTGGGCAATGTCAAGATTGTGAGTGACCATTTCGTGCAGGCCGCGGCGGACGAGATACGGATGACCTCCGACGAGTCGGAAGAAGCGAGCCACTTTCGTTTCGCCCCGCAAGACACTTCCATAGCGTTGATTCAGATCACTAACCTGTTCGAGGGTGAAGTCCTCCAGCGTCAGCCGCGTGCCGACGTTGAAGGGAGATTGGTTCAGATCGGTAATGAAGAGGTGGGCTTCGGTGGCGTAGGCCATGGCGAGGGTGAGCCGGGACCAGGGGCCGGCGGGGTCGAGGGCGCGCTCGTTGTGCCAGGAGCGGAAAAGACCGAAGACCTCACCGCCAAAGTCGCAGGTGAAAAGGCGGTCCACTTCGTCCAGCCCCCAGACGATGGCTTCGGGGATCTTCCCAAGGGCCTCTCGTCGAAGATACCGCTCGAAGTTCACATTGGGGCTGCGGCGAGGGTTCCACATTTCGTCGGGGAACACGTCGAGGTCGAGCTGGTCGGCAAGAGATTCAGCCAGCGCCATCAGGAAGGTATCAATCGATTGCAGATGGCTGAGGTTGAGTTTCTGGAAATCGGTGAGGACAATCCTGGCGCCGGTCGCGCGGGCTTGCTGCAATCCGCGCGCCAGCAACGAGGTTTTGCCCATCTGCCGCGCGCCTTTGACCAGTACGATGCTGTCCCGCCTCTCGATGGCGGAAAGGAAATCGTCATCAGTGCGCCGCACGATATAGAACTCGGAATCGAGAGGCACGGCCCCACCGACTGCTTCCCAGCGTGTGCGCTCGGCGGACTTTTGCGGAGGCGGTTGGAGAAGGGCCGTCGCCAACTCGTTGACAAGACGCTCGTCATCCTGAGGCCCCTCCCAATGCGCGTATTCAATGGGATCAAGGAGTCCGGCGAGGTGGGGAGGCAGGGGTCCCTCGTACTGAAGGCGCACGGGCAGTATCCGCGGCTTTCCGTTCTGAACTTGAGCGGCTTCGTGGGCTGTCTGGATTTCGTAGGCGAGCATTTCGCTGTGCACTGCTGAGGCGGAGAGCAACGGAATGACGGCGTCGGCCTCACGAACCTTGCGCTCGATCTCCTGCGCCCATTCAACCCCGATGGTCAAATGCCTGTCGACGAAAATATCGAGTCCTTTGTCCCGTAGTCGCTCCTCAAGAAGAGACAGCAACTTCTCATCGGGGAGAGTATGGCGTTTGTAAAGCAGGGCCACTTTGATGCCAGAGGACGGGAGTGGAGACTCCAGCACAGGACTGACGGGTGCGGAAGTGGCTTGCCGCGGTCGCAGTTTCTGAGGGAGTTCCGGGTTGCCCACTTCGTCGGTGCAAAGGTTGAAGAGGGTGACCTGCACTCCGTGCTTGACCTCGCAACAGCCGATATCGTGGAGCATGTCCGCCCATGCGCCAAACTGACTGAGCACCTCGGCGACGCTGCGTGAAAGGAGAAGGTGTCCCGCGTCACCGCAGTCCATGACCCGTTGCGCCATATTCACCCCGCCGCCGGCCACATTGATGCTGGCGTTGATGTCCTCCTGACGAACGACCGGGCCGCTATGGATGCCCATGCGGAGGGGCAACTCGCCGTGCTGTCGTGCGGCGCGCGCGATCTCGATCGCGCATCGCACGGGAGCCGCGGGATCCCGGAAGAACACCAAGGCCATGCCATCTCCGGTCGGTAGCCGAATGAGTTCGTCGGCTTCTTCGGCGCGGCGAAACTCCGAGGTCTCACGCACGATGTGCTGCAATTCCTGAATGAGGCGCGTTTGCTGCTCCATCGGAAGCCGAGAGTAGCCGACGATGTCCATAAAGAGGACATGCGCGATTTCGAGTTGGGGTGATGAGTACTGGGGTGAGTTCATGAGACACTCCTGCGCAAACTGAGGCGTTTTTACCTCGCTGTGATCTCCTCACTGAGAGCGTGTCCAAAAAACCTTTGACCCCCACCCGGACCCTCCCCCGCTCTCGCAGGGGAGGGTCCGGTTCAGCCTCGCGCGGGTGGAATCCCTCCCCTGCGAGAGCGGGGGGCGAACTCGCAGAGTTCGAGGGGGGGGCAAAGATCATCGCGCTCCGTGCCAGCAAAAGGTGGTTTTTCAACGGTGACGAGTATGGTTTGACCATTTTGGAGTTGACTCCCACCATGCTGCACGCGAAAAGACAGCTTATACGCGACCTTCCACCCCGGCAATCGGCACGTCCGCATGAACAGTGGCGGACAAAGTCGTTAGTTGACCAACCGAACTCTCACCTCTGCTCCGCCACCGACGCGACCACTCGCACCACGCGATCCTCGCAGGCGATCCAAACGGCGCCGTCTTTTGTCGCGACGACGTCGCGGACGGTGACCGGGACATCCTTCAGAGGGATGGCAAGCCATCGATGGCCGTCGTAAGTCAGAACCCCTCCTTCCCATAGACCAACCCACAGACGGCCCGTTGAGTCCAGGTCGCTGCCGCGCAGCAGGGGACCGGTGTCCTCCGCCCCGCGGAAGTGAGTCGCCAGGTAGACCCATTCCCGTCGCCACGCCTGCGAGGGGTTCCACCAGCGCGGCCCCGACAGCCACCAGGCGTGCTTGACCGCGGCCCGGATGCGCGGGTCGGACTGGAGGAAGGTCTTGCCGTCCCAGGGCTGCGTTCCATACCAGAGACGACCTGCCGAGTCGTGCCAGAGACGTAGGTCCTTCTCTTCGGGAGGATCATGCGGAGACAGACCGCTGTCGGGCGCAAGCCTTTTCCAGTAGCGATTGAGGAAGTATTTGTCCGCTTTTGCCTCGCTTGGGAACTTCAGCTCTTCGTTGGCATCGGATTGCCACGCCACGTTCCAGCGGCGCCGGGCGCTGGTCCAGACACCGGGAGGCAGCGTGAGTTTCTCCTTGCCTCGGGCAGGAACGTAGGCGATCCAATCGTTGCCATGCTGGCGGAAGACAATGCCACCACACACCGCCCAGACGTCTCCCTGATGTCCCAGAAGTTGCTGAAAATCCGGGAGCGATTTGATGGGCGGTACGGGAGTCTCATCACCCACCTTCCGATCCCGCCACAGGGCCACGGCCACCTCATCGGAATTTCGCCCCACCAGCCACACCTCGCCGCCGGCGCCTGGCCACACGAGGTGCGGCCACAGCGCGGACCCATCGTTCTCGGCTGTGCCCGGCAGGAGCAGCGCCCCACCGTCCGGCTTGAGGAACCAGATGCCCTTCGCTCCGGCCGCCACGCAAACCCGATTGTCGGGCATCGCCCGGAGGTCGAACACCTCGGGGATTTGCCACGTCTTCACTGCGATCCGGTCGGTGGGCTCGGAAGCGTAGCGGGTTTGCACGAATCGAACGATATCGTCCCACAGCAAGTAGAGCCTCACGCGTCTGCGAAGCTCGACCAGCAGCTCCTTTGCTTCTTCCATGCGATTCAGGTGCTGCAGCGCGCGGAATCTTCGCACGAGCACGCCGTCGAGATCAGGGCGAAGTTTCAAGGCTTCCCGCGCTTGATCGTTGGCGGTGGACCACTCTTCCGCGATGACGGCGCGGTAGACCGCCTCCGTGTGAATCGCCGCCATTCGGTCCTTGCGCCACAACCGGTCGATGGGGTCGCCCTCACCCATCGGGTCGGCGGGCGCGAGGTCAACCAACTCCCGCGCGCTGGTCGGATCGCCAAGTTCCCGTTTGATGTCCGCCAATGCGAGGTAGGGCACCCGCCAATCCCTCGCACTGCGGGCTGCCGTGGCAAAGAACCCTCTCGCCTCAGCCCGTTTCCCGCGGCCCCATGCCTCCGCGCCGACGATGCAAAGATCCGCAACGGCTGCCGTTCCTTTTGTCCGGCTCAGGATGGCGTTGGATTGCTCTTGCGCTCGCGAGAATTGCAGGGGACTGGTTCCCGCCCGGCCCCTCAGGTAATGACCGAAAGACACCACGATGACTCCTGCAAGAAGCCCAGCACAAAAAGCTGAGAGTTTTGTTTGAGGCACGCGTACTCGATCAAGCAGAACGGACAGATTGACTTTCATGACGCCCCCTTTCAGTTCACATCGCTGGCACTGTAAGACCTCCGCACTATTTTACTCCTATCCCGCGCAACTATGTGTCCATCTATCCACATTTCACGCCCCTTGTCTTCTCTCTCATTCTCTGGTCATCGTGTTGCCGCGGGCGTTGCGAACCGCGGTCGGAGGAAGAGCATCAACTCCCGCCCTTCGTCCACACGCACACCGCGGAGGGAAACAACCTCACCACTTTGTGCCTTGAGCACGCTCTGGATTTCCCCATGACCGGGGCGCAGGGCGAGCGCAGTGTGCAGGTGAACCCCGCCCCCTGCTTCGAGCATGGGAGTGACATCCAACTCGGCCCAGCGTTTTTCCCCGGGGAGGTCCGTGCTGGCGGGGGTACATGAGGAGTTCAGTCCACGAACTGTTGTGTTGAGGCAAACCTTCCAGTTTGCCGAGGACGGAAATCGCTTGAGTGCTCTCCATGCCGCGCTCCACTCCTCAACACTTCGGGGGGCCAACGTGTCCCGTTCCTCAAAGGCCACCTCATGGGGGATTATTTTCGGATTGCCAACGACCAGAATGAGGTCGAGTTCAACGACAGAGATGGGCTGGTCCAGCATTCGGATCGTTTCACTCAATTGAGATATCGCCTCTCGCGTGGCATACACCAGGAGAGCATTTTGTTGGCGTATGGCAACGATGCTTTCGACCCCATCCGGCACCACGAGACCGTCTCCGTATGACCCTGACCTTTTCTCACGACGCAACCTCTCGAGGTTACCCGTGACCCAGTCCGGCGGTAGCAAGTCCAGTGAGGCTCCGCCGAAAGATAGTGCCACACTCTCCGCATCGACGTAGCGGATAGGTATGGTCTGGTAGATAGGTTTCTCGTCTTCGCCATCAGCTCCCGCACGCGCGGTCATCGCCTGTGCTACAAGAGCAAGGAACACGACGCATCCGATGGATATGCTGGTTTGCCGTTTCACGTGACGCACCTCCCGAAGTGTGTGTTGGGCTGGATTATACTCCTGCTGACCGTCCTCCGTCGAGTTGCCAGATGGAGGTGGTTGACACCAGCATCCGACCTCTCTATACTCACCGAAACTCCAGCATATTGCCGAGGGGGTCGTTATGCGTTTGAGGAAAGTCATTACCATTGTTGGCATGCTGTGGTGCATTCCGCGTGCGTCCATTGCGGACTGGGGTAGTCATGCCTTGCGCCCTAACATCAAACTCTACGAGCCGAACCAGCGAGCGATCATTGCTTGGAACGAATCAGAAGAGATCCTGCTACTCTCTGCCGACATTCGTGCTTCTGAGAAAACGCAAGTTCTGAAAGTTATCCCTTTTCCCTCGGAGCCAGAGGTCAAGGAAGGCGACATGGCCTCCTTCGAAAAAGCGATCACCATCATCA
>JACQGJ010000507.1 GCA_016199605.1 Armatimonadota bacterium
TCCACGGGCAAAGGGAACCGCAGGCCAGGAGATTCTCCAGTGCGTGTCCCCCGGAACTGGCGAGGTGGTCGTATCGTACCGACAAGAGGTCACTCGAACAAAAGATGAAATCAGGATCCGCTACGAGGTCACACCCAGGCGAGACCTGGAACCCGCTGCGACCCTTGTTCAAATCTACCTGCCTGTGGCCACTCACACCGGGCGACCGTGGTTGCTCTTCGGTCCCTCCTCCCCTCGGTCAGGAACCTTCCCGCCGCAACTACCTGCCTCACACGTGTTGCTCAATGAAGGTGGCTTCGATTGGCTGGCATGGAAATGCTCCGACACGGAATACCTTGCGGTAGCGCCCGACTGGACCGGATTCTCCCGAGTGCAGGTTCAGGACGACCGGCAGTTCAAGGGGGAGCATTTCGAGGTTCAGCTTTACGCTGGTGTGCCGACGACCCTCGCAGCCGGCAAGACCTATTCGTTCGCCTTCACCCTCAAGGCGATGCAGTCCAAAGAGGTCGAGTCCGCCCGGGAGAAGGCCGACCGCGAAAGAAAGGAGATCCTCGCGAGCATGACCAGCAAAGGCCCCGCGGCCCTTCTGAAAGTCGAGCCAAACCTCCAGCCAGTGCCGAGGTTTGGGAAGCTCGAGTTGTCCGTCCAGCTTCGGGGCGATTACACCAATCCGTTCGACCCTGAAGATGTTTCGCTTGAGGCGCACTTTCTCGACCCAACGGGCAAGGAGCAAGTGGTGCCGGGCTTCTTCTACGCAGATTACGCGCGATCGAGGGTAGGAGAAACCGAACAGATGAAGCCTACGGGGCAATCGGGATGGAGGGTCCGTTACTGTCCCTTGATTGAGGGAAAGTACCGTTACTGGTTGTCCTTGAAGGACGGGAGTTCCGAAGTCCAAGGCAAACCGGCGACGTTCCAAGTGGTGAAGTCTGCGCGCCCAGGCTTTGTTCGAGTCAGCAAAACCGACCCGCTCTACTTTGAGCACGATAACCACGAGTCCTACTTCGCCATCGGCGAAAACGTTTGCTGGTCGGGGAATGGAGGCACCTACGACTACGACAACTACTGGTCCAGGCTATCGGCGGAGGGCGCCAACTATGCGCGGCTCTGGATCGGGCCTTTTGACCTCTTCACCCTGGAGAGGGTCCCTCAGGATACCGCCGACCCGGTGGGTCTCGGGAGGTACGACCTGTCGAACAGTTGGCGGCTCGATTATGTGATCGACCAGGCGGAGCAGAAGGGCTTGAAGGTCATGTTCTGCATCGACTCGTTCAACTCGCTGCGGTTGAGCGAACCTTACCCGATGTGGCAGGGCAACCCGTACAACGCGAAGAACGGCGGCCCCTTGGCGAAGCCCGAGCAGTTCTTTACCGACCCGGAGGCGCGCAAATACATGAAGCGCCGTCTCCGGTACATTATCGCTCGCTGGTCCTATAGCCCCGCGGTCCTTTCCTGGGAATTCTGGAACGAAGTCGACATCATCGAGAAGTACCTCAGCAAGGACGTTGTCGCCTGGCACCAGGAAATGGCTCGCTACCTTCGCGACCTCGATCCTTGTGACCACCTGATCACCACCAGTTGGGCCGGAACGAGCGGCGATCCTGCAGTGGATGCTCTGCCCGAGATCGACTACGTCCAGAGTCACCAATATGGCGCCCGCGACGAGGCCGCGTATATGTCGAACGTCTGCCTCGACAAGGTGAAGCGCTACGGCAAGCCACACTACTTCGGGGAGTTCGGCACCGGCACCATGGCTGAGGGGACGAAGGAGGACGAGGACGGCACCCACCTGCACAACGGGCTTTGGACCGGGGTCATGTCCAACGCCGCGGGAACGTGTATGTTGTGGTGGTGGGACAACTACGTCGGGCCGAAGAATCTCTACTATCACTTCAAGCCGGTCGCCAACTTCGTGAAAGGTCTCCCCTTCAACAAGCTGCGCTTACGTCCCGCTCAAGTCGAGGAGGTTCGCTTCTCGGGGACGCCGCCTCCAGCGCGGCTCGAAGCGCTGACTCTCAACCCCGATCAGGGAAGCTGGACCCCGGCGCCCTACAATCAGCCGAACACGTTTACCTTGGGCCCAGCGGGCGAAGTCGATCCTAAGGACCGTCTGGCGAAGGTCCTTCACGGTAAGCGCAACCACACCGACTTGCACAACCCGGCGACTTTCCAGGTTGACTACGAGAAGGACGGGCAGTTCATCGTGCAGGTCGCGGGGGTTTCGGGTTGGGGCGGCGCAAAGCTCAAGGTGTACCTCGATGGTGACTTGAAGCTCGACCGGGATTTCAAGGACGAGGGCGACAGCAACGAGACCATGACGAAATATGACGGCAGTTATCCCGTCGAGGTCCCCAAGGGCAAACACACGATCCAGGTAGTCAACGATGGGAACGATTGGTTCTACGTCAGCTATCGGTTGCCCAGCTACCGACGCCGCACCGATCCCGGTCTTCAGATCTTTGGCCTAAAGTCCGAGTCCAGGCAGGCGCGTGGTCTGGCGGCCATGCTGTGGATCAAGGACGAGCGGTACAACTGGTTCAACCATAACCAGGGCGAGCAATTGAACGAGATCCCACCCACGGAGTTCACGCTGTCGGGTCTGAAGGACGGCGGCTACGAGGTGCAGTGGTGGGATACCTACACGGGCGAGGTCTCACGAACGGAGTCCGCTTCGGCCCACGGCGGGAAACTGACCGTTCCTGTCCCGAAGCTGATGAAGGACGTCGCCTGCAAGATCTTCAGAAGGTAGACAGGAAGGGAGTTCGCAATGAGACTGATCTTGATCACGTGCCTGAGTGTTCTCCTCCAGACGCTCCGCTTCGCCCCGGCCGTCGCGGACACGGTGACGCTCACGAATCCGGGCTTCGAGCAAGTCAATGCCGAGGGAGTTCCCTCGAAGTGGGAAGGGGCCAACAGCCATACGCAAGGCGGAACCACTTCGGACGCGCCGCACAGCGGGAAGGTCGCGGCCCGAATTGCGGGGAACGGTCAGGCGCAGGCATGGCGTCAGGTTCTCCCCGAACCCGACACGCGGATTTTTACGGCGTCGGGTTGGTTCCGCGCCCGCGGGGTCAAGATCGACCCGCGCGCGGAGAACGAGGAGTACGCCCGGTTCTATTTCCACATCCACTATGTGGGCCGTCCCTACTCTGACGCGACCCAGGTATGGAAGGATCTGCCTGTCGGAACGTATGACTGGACTCGACTCTCAGTGCGGCTGGTTCCTCAAACCCAGTGGAAGATCGAGAAAGTTTGGATGACCGTTGCCGCGCGGTTTTCCGCAGGCGCCCTCGACTTCGACGACCTCGGTTTCTCCCCTGCCCCTTCCCGCGGCGGGTTCACGGCAATGGAGTGGGCGAACGGTCTCAATCCCGTCGTCTTGAGCGACATGGGCCAGTGTACCCCTGCCTCTGCGCTTGCGCCGCACGCCCGGCGTGGCCATTGGCGATTGATCGACTATGAGGGAGGAGGCTGGAAAGGTCGGATGGTGTGGGCCTCGGAAGAAACCGCGGCGCCGCCGCTTACTCTCCCCCTCCAGGCGCGCGGGTGGCACGCGATCTACCTCGGGTTGGCGGATCCCTCCTACCTCGGATGCAAAGCGTTGGTGAAGCTCACTCGCGATCCGGCCTACGTTCCTCGCTCAGTCACCTCCGGACCTATCGAGGAGGTCTTCTTCAAAGTGGCCGAGGTGTCCGGCCAGAGCCTCCACTTCTCCCAGCAGTTCACAGGGATGACGACGGGCTGCGGCCTCGGGTATGTGAAGTTGGTGCCCCTCACC
Organism: Armatimonadota bacterium; assembly: GCA_016199605.1. Taxonomy (GTDB): domain Bacteria; phylum Armatimonadota; class Abditibacteriia; order CG2-30-59-28; family CG2-30-59-28; genus JACQGJ01. Next base: position 3,779 of record JACQGJ010000507.1, read on the forward strand.
GACGCGGAGGTGGCGGCACTCAAGGAGGAACGAGCCAGTTTCGAGCGCAAACGTCTCACCACAACCATCGATGGGTTCAGCTACATCTATGAGAGACGCCCGACCACGAAAAAGTCCCTGCTTCAAGAGGTGGAAGTCTACCGGGATTCCGACTTCAAGACTATCATCCTGCAGATGAGCGGCGCCGACATGGTCAACTATCCCTCAAAGGTGGGTGAGATGCGAGGACAGGACCTGAGCGACTTTGGCAGGAAAGGAGACCGGTTCTACGCCGAGTCCCTTCGGGAGCTGGCGCGCAAGAAGATCAACCCAACAAAGGTCCTGATCGACGGGGCGCATGACCTGGGCATGAAGGTTCATGTCTCGATCCGAACCGGGGCCTGGGTCTATCCCGGACCGCTGGCGGATTTCTTCAGTAGCAAGTTCTTTCAACAACACCCCGAATGGCGTTGCGTTGACCGAGATGGGACCGAGGTGACAAGGATGAGCCTGGCCGTCCCCGAGGTGCGCGCTCACCTGGTTGAGGTTCTCCGAGAGGCGGTTCGTTTTGGAGCGGACGGTGCCAACGTTCTCTTCGTGCGGGGAGCTCCCTACGTGCTCTTCGAGAAGCCTTTCTGCGACCTGTTCCGAAAACAGTTCGGCGACGATCCGTTGACACTGGAGGAAACAGATCCCCGAATCCTCCAGCTTCGCACGGATCTCGTTACGAGCTTTATGCAAGAGATCAGAACGATGTTGGACGAGGAGGGCGCTCGCCGCCGTGGAAGCGAACGTCTACAGCTTAGCGCTCTGGTGCTCGCAAACGAAGCGGACAATCTCAAGTTTGGGATCGATGTGCGACGGTGGGTGAATGACGGGCTGCTCGACTTGGTCATGCCCTACCTCCACGCGGGCGGCGGAACAGCCGCTGATTACGACCTGAAGTACTTCAAGGAAGTATGCGCCCCGAAACAGGTTCCCGTTAGCCCCACCTTCATCGGATGGGATACCCCCAGTCTTGACGATATGATGAAGCGCGTCGTCAAGTACTACGACGCCGGCGCCGACGGCATCACCTTCTGGGACGGCAACTCGGGCGCCGACCAGACGGACCGCTGGTCGGTCGTGTCCCGCCTCGGTCACCTGGACGAGCTCCGCCAACGCGCGGACGAAGGCGCCCCCCACCCCGCCAACCTCCGCTTCCACAAACTCGACGGCCTTGTGACAGATGGGAGGTACGGGGTGGAGTGGGGGTATTGAGGGGCGGGTCCTCCGGTCCCTTTGTCTTCGCGCTCCTGGAGCAGCAATGATGAACGCGAAAACGATACGGCTGGCCATCATCGGTCTCGGCAACTGGGCGCGCCGCGCCTACCTCCCAAACCTGTCGCTGATTCACGGCGTCGAGATCGCTGCGTTGTGTACTCGGAGCCGGGAGAACCTCGAGGCTGCGCTCTCCCTTGTGACGGGATCCCCCCGGTGCTTTGAGGAGTACGGCTCGATGCTGGGCTGGGGTGAGTTCGATGGAGTGATCGTCGCCACCGCGGCCGGTGGACATCGGGAAATCGTGGAGTCCTTTCTGCGAGCGGGATATCCGGTTCTCTGCGAGAAGCCCCTCGCGCCAACTGTTGAGGAGTGCGACGGTCTCGTGAGGACTGCTGCCGCGACCGGCCTACCTTTGCAGGTCGGACTGGAGTTCCGGTATGCTCCCAATTGCGTGCGGGTCTCGGAGGTCCTGAGATCAGGCGGGATTGGCAGGCCCTCGCTGATCTGGTGCCATGTGTTTCGAGACAAGGCGCGGTCAGTCCTCACGGAATCCGAACGCTACACCCTCCCCGGCGGTGTGTTCTCCGAATTCCTCTGTCACTACCTCGACCTGATGACATGGTTTGCGGGCGGTTCTCCCGCTTCCATCACCGTGGACGCCGGGCGGCGACTCGGAACCCCCTCCTTCGATCACGGCTCCCTTCAGATGGCCTTTGCCAACGACGCAGTCGCCAGTCTCTCGTTCTCGATGTTCGCTCCTCGACAGAGCGAGGAGGTGCGCCTGGGTATAGTAGGCGACGCGGGCGCTGTGGAGCTCGATCTGAGAACAGGCCAATTGCTGCTCTCCTCGACCACCAGAGCACCTGAAGTCGTCCAACTCCCCGATCCCGGTCACCCCAGCCAACCTTATCCCGGATGCTACGAGCAGATCGTTGACTTTGCCGAGTGCATACGCGCCCGGCGCGCTCCCAAAGTAGACGCTGCCATCGGGCGTAATCTCGTAGCCCTCACCCTCGCCGCGGACGCCTCGGCGAAAGCGAATACGAAACGGAGGATATCCATGAGCGATTGACAACGCTCAAACGATTCACAAGAATTACGCCCCCCGTAGGACAAAGCTGGAACCTTATCCTGCGAATGTGGAGCGGGACGGGGGGACACACGCCTCGCGTCTCTCATTTGACCAATCCAGTGCCTTTCGGTAAAATGCCTGCCGGCGATGAATCGCCTGACTACCATTCCACCTGATACTCACACGGGGCGTGATGGCAGTCGGCCCTTACGAGAGGATTTTTGATGATATATAAAGCCGTCATTCTTGCTCGCGGCCTTGGCACTCGGATGCAGAAACAGGTTGAAGGGGTCGAGTTGGATGAGCAAACCAGGAAGGCAGCCGACGCCGGCTCCAAAGCCTTGATCCCGGTAAGCGAAGACGGGCGCCCGTTTCTGGACTACGCGATTCAGGAGCTGCTGGACGCCGGGTTCACCGATATCTGTCTCGTAATCGCTCCGGACAATTCGGTGATGCGGGACCGGTATCAGGAAATCTCTGTCCGCGCCTCCGACTTCAGAATCCATTTTGCGTGTCAGGTCGAACCTCGCGGCACGGCGGATGCCGTCAATGCCGCGCGGGAATTTGCCGGTGAGGACGAGTTCGTCATGGTGAACTGCGACAATCTCTACTCTGTCGCAGCCCTCGAGACCTTGCGAAAGGCGCCGAAGGGCGCGTGCTACGCCGCGGGTTACGAGCGGGAGTCGATGGTCGCAAAAGGAAACATCGAGCCGGAACGGGTCTCCCGTTTCGCCGTGATGGAAGTCGATGGCGACTGGAACCTGAAGCGGGTCGTCGAGAAGCCCGAACGACCCGAGGACTACGCCCTTGAGGGCAAAGTCTACGTGAGCATGAACCTCTTTCGTTTCACGCCTGCGATCTTCACAGCCTGTGATAGCATCGCCCCTGACCCTGTGCGAGGGGAGTTGGAGTTGCCCACGGCGGCCCAGTATGTGATCGATCACCGGTTGGACTCCTTCAAAGTCCTGCCAACGACGGAGGGAGTCTTCGACCTGACCTCAAAAGCAGACATCGCTCCACTGCAGGAGCGCCTGCGACAACGAAAGCTGCGCTTCAAATGACAGGGAACCTGATCGATGACAACAATAGGTAAGCTCAAACACTCGGTACGGGACGCGCGCTGGTACCACAGCCTCGCCCACACCCCTGGACAGGTCTCGGCAAAGACCTCGCTGATGCGGAGAGTGCTGGCGACCTTTGAGATGCACTTCGACGCTCGCGAGCATCGGGAGGTTTTCGTCCACTTTGTTCCGGGGCGGGTTGAGTTTCTCGGCAAGCATACGGATTACGCCGGTGGGCACAGCCTCGTCCTGGCGGTGGACCGGGGCTTTCTTTGCATGAGCACGAAGAACGGGACGAACCGTGTTCGTATCGCGGAGTGTGAAGACGGAACGGCCGCCTATCCTCCCGCCGACTTCGAGGTCTCCTCACGGCTGGAGCATGGACCTGGTGACTGGACCAACTACCCCAAGACGATGGTGCAACGAGTTGCCCTGAACTTCTCTCGCTCGGTCAAGCTGGAGGGCGTGGACGTGGCCTTCGGTTGTGACCTCCCCATCGGTGGCGGCATGAGCGGTTCCTCGGCTTTGATGATCATGACCTACTTTGCTTTGGCGCAGCCCAACCGCCTGGAAGAGTCGAAGAAGTACCAGCGCAACCTCCGGAACAATCTTGATCTCGCCATGTACCTCGCCTGCGTCGAAAATGGCCAGAGCTTTCGAGAATTGGCCGGACAGAAGGGAGTGGGGACCTTCGGCGGCTCAGAAGATCACACTGAGATTCTGAATGGACGGCGGGGAATGCTGTCCCTCTTCCAGTTCTGTCCGACCGTTCACAAGGCTGAACTGGCCTGGAAAGAGGAGTGGGTTCTCGCCCTGTGCTATTCCGGCGTGCGTGCCGAGAAAACCAAAGCCGCGATGGCACACTACAACCGGGCGGCAGAGCGAGCGAGACTGGTGGTGGAGGCGTACAACGATCAATACAAGACGGACTACAGGCTGATGCGGGAGATTGTCGAGGAGAATCCGGCTCGAACGCTGCCACATCTACTGGACCGGCTGCAGTTCGCCACCAGAAACGCGGCTCCCGAAGACGATCTGCCGGGCCGATTTCGTCAGTTCTTCGTCGAGGACCGGGAGATCATCCCCCAAACCGCCTCTGCCTGGATTCGCAGAGACCTCTGCGCACTGGGGAGGCTCATTGATGTTTCCCACCGCAACTCCAAGAAATACCTCTGGAACATCGTGCCGGAGATCGATTTCCTCCAGCGTTCTGCGCGGGAGTTGGGGGCGATCGCCTCTTCGGGATTCGGAGCCGGGTTTGGGGGAAGTGTCTACGCTCTCATTCCAAGGGACACCGCCACCAGTTTCCTTGAGGAATGGAGGAAGGGCTACCTTCAGAAGCACCCTCAATCGGCAACGGAAAGCCAATTCCTGATGACAACACCGGCCAGTTGCGCTCAGGAGATGTTCGTCAATTCCCACTGAGGGACTATCCAAGTACAACGCCGCGTCTTTTCTGTTGTGAGACAGTTGCATGCCTGCCCTGCGGGCGGGAGTCGAACGCGGTAGGCTACGGGGTTCGACAGTGCAACTGTCTCACAACA
>JACQGJ010000546.1 GCA_016199605.1 Armatimonadota bacterium
GCCTCTACTTTGGCGAGGGTGGCTTCGAGAATGCGGTAGTAGGCGTAGTCCTCCAACCCATCCCGGAAGTTCTCCATCCGGATGGTCGGCAGAGGTTTGCCACCGGGACCGACGCAGGCCCATGAACCGTCGCCATGGTACGTCGTCCAGCTTCGCGGGTCCCAATCGGTGAAGGGCCCGGACTCGATCGGTTTCTGCGAGTTCCAGATGCTGATCTGGTAGTAGAGGAACCCATCCGGGCGATACTTGGCCGACATCGCTCCCATCAGGAGCCGCCCCTCGATGGCGGGATACTCGATGAACATGTTGGCGAAAGGATGGTGCGGACCGCAGCAGATGTACCACCAGACCTGCTTTCCCGCTGCGCGCGCCTTGTCGGCTTGCTCCTTGTTCATGCTGGGTGTCAGCGGACACCACCAGTCCACCGACTTGATCACGGTCTCCAGCCCGAAGCTGTGGTCGTAAGTAGTGGTCATCACCGGAACTTCGGGGAACTCCTTCTTCAGGATTTCCGCAGCCTTCTGTACCAACGGGAAGAGCTCGGCAGGATTCTCGTCGCATCCGTAGATGTAGGCATGGTCGAGGACCCCGGCAGCTTTCGCTTTTTCGTATCCCTCTCGCAGACGGGGGAGCGTGTCCTTCTTCCACGTCTCAACTTCCTCAGGCGTTCCGCCTGTCGGTCCGTAGTAGCCGAGGTTGAAATACCCCAGCCGACCTTGCTCGTTCAGGTGAGAGAGAATCTCGAAATCAGGCACACCGTGATGGTAGAGGCTATCATAGGTGAAGTAGTAGTCCGCAAGCAAATCCGGCCACTCCATCTTGTGCTTCTTCCAGGCGTTGACGGGGTACGTCTCCGACTTCCGCCATTCAGCCTGTTCCGCCTGGGTGGCGTCGGTCGGAAAGTGTTCGGGCGAGAAGGTGATGGCCAACGGAAGAGGCGAAGCGTCTGGCATCTCGAAGTCGCGGACTCGCAACGACAGGTCGAAGGAGAACGCGGTCTTCCCGCCAAGCAGCACGTCCAGCTTGCCGTTGTAAGTTCCGGGGGTCTGACCTTTCGGCGCACGGACCCGGACCCAGAACGCTTGAGCGTCCCCTTTCGCGATATCCACGGTATCCATGAAATTGAGGATCGGATCGGGCCACCAGCCAACGTGGGAGGTGCCGTACGGTGGAATGGCTTTGGTCTGCACGTACCCAACGGCGACGGCCGCGATGCTCTTTGTCGGGAAACGTGTGCCGGACTTCATGCACAGGTCCCGCACTCGCAAACGCACCTGCTTGAGATTGCGGCGCATCGGTAGCACAACCACCTGGAAAGCCTCTTTCTCGTTCTGAGCGAGACTGAGGTCCGCACGCTTACTGATCTTAAGCAGTGGGGTTCCCGCTCGCGGCAGGATCTTCTCCATTGAAGTGGCGAAGCCGACCAGGACATCGTCCGGCGCTTGCTTGCCGGACTGTACGGAGGGACGAATCGCCTCGAACTCCATTCGCGCCGACACCTCCGACTCCAGAGAAGCAAGCTCCGTTCGCGTCTCAGCCAACTCCTGTGGGATACGGAGCACTGACTCCTCGGTGCCCTTGAGCCGCTCTTCAAGATTGGATAGGCGCTTTTGCCAGTTCGACACCGAATCCATCACCCACGACATCACTGCCCGGTTTCCCTTCGCCTTTTGTTTCAACCTGCCCTGGGCCTCGGCCAGTTGGGACCGCATCTCGTCAAGAGTATGAGTGTGGAGTGAAGCGAAATCGTTAATGAAGCCCACCGGCACAGGCGGTAGGTCCTCGCCAGGTTCGAGGAGCAGGAAGTTGTCGAAGTGGACCACCATATCAGCCGGTGGGTTCTCGGTGAAGAAGTGCATCACGCCGATATCGCTCAGGTCAACGCCTTTCTCAGAGACCCCTTTGCGCAAGTCGATGACGGACCGGGAGTATCCGAGAGGCTCGAGGGTTTCAGTGTGAATCAGACCGAGGCGAGTTGCCTTCTTCGAGTCAGAAATGAACAGCATGACCCGCTGTCGTGCGGCCGTTGTGTTCAGTAGATCCATGATCAGCCGGTCATACTTCGACCAGTCGGCGAGGGGGGGCTTGCACTCGAACGCAGGCCACTTGGACGCGCCGCGGTGTTCCTGAGGCCGCCAGGCTGGGGTCGCGAACCGCATCGAGTTCTTCCCGGAGGTGGCAAACTGCTCGGAACGTTCCAGATTCTTGTCCGCTCCCAGGGTCGTCGTCCCCTCGTTGTGCCAGATCGAGACATCGGCGTCCTTCTCGAAGTCGAACAAGACGGTTCCCGCAGAAGCCGGCAAGGCGGCCAAACACAGCACCAAAAACGCAATCACACAAACAAGGTTCATTGGACAAGACTCCCTCTCATGATCTCGCAGTATACCTTCGCCACGGAGGGAAGGAGTCCTCTTCTCGTTCAGGACCACGGAACGAAGGTGCCTCCGAGTCTCTCGACTTGCGCTTACTCGAGAGCGTGACGGGCGGAGACGTGGGTTTGATGGGGTGGCATTCCGTCGGGGCGAGGTGGAAATTCCCAACTGTCATCTTGCGGCACTACTGTCGGCAGCTTTCAACTCTGCTTTCGCCCTGGACAGATGTTTCCTTGCGAGGTCTGCCTCGACTGCCATCTTGAGAACGCGCTCGAGTTCGGAAATGCTTTCCTCGAGGGCGGGTCTGGTGCGCTTGGCGGCTAACCCGAGTGCGAGGTTAAAGTGAAATACCGGGTTCTCGGGTGAGAGCCGGACGGCTTCCCGTAGATGATCGATTGCGCTGTCGAAGGACCTCTGTTGATGCCTGCTTCGATCCATGAGGTAACATCGAGCGAGGTCACCGCGCAAGAAGCCGTCCTCGGGATACAGCCGGACCAATCGCCTGGCCACCGAGAGGGCTCTACTTACACCCTCAGACGGTTCGCCGTCTTGCGACAGCATTAGATTTATGTTCACGAGTTCCTTGCCGTACTCCTTCTCCCAGGGGAGAAGGCGACAGGCCCGGTCAACTTCCCGCCGGGCACCCTCGAGATGGTCGCGTGCCAGGAGTTGTTCGCCCTGGGCGTAGTGATAATCGGCCTTCAAACGGAGGCAGACAAAGCCAAGGGTCACCGACACAATGCCAACCGCGGCTGCGAGCCTGAGAGCGTAAAATGGAAGGGGCGTCACCGCGAATCGTGCGTTGACCTGCTTCTCTGCTCGTGAGACGGAGGAGGGGGTTTGAGGTGCGGGTGAGTCACCGTCCGTCGAGTAGCCGAAAATCATCCCGACCATTATCCAACTCAGCAGCTTGATGGCTATGACATCAATCTCGAAGAATCCATCCACGAGGTAGGCGACCAGCCCGGCAGCAAGGCCCGTGGAAGTGTAGAAGAACTCGGAATCGTCCGTATTTGCCCGCAACATCGTGGCGACGCGGTGGAAGTACAAGGCGAGCAAGGCGAGGTAACTCGCATAGCCGATCAGTCCCGAAGCGAGTAGCCCTTCAAGGAAAATGTTGTGTGGACTGTCCGGGAGAGAGTTGACACGCTGCCCCTCCGTCAAGCGCCAGACGCTTGCGTTGGGGGCTTGATACAGGAGATAGGTGCGCCAGAACGTGTCTGGCCCCATGCCCAACCAGGGACGGTGCTTCAGCCCGGCCACGCTTGTTTCCCAAAGGTGAACTCGGTACGCGCCCGATCCAGCGTGGTACTCGCAGAGCCGCGCGATTTGCTCACCGGCCCGGCTTCGCGTGACTGGATCCAGGAGCGCCACGGCAATCACGAGCAATGCCACGCCGAGGCTTGCGACAAACCTTCGTCCATGGGTGCGACAGTCGGCAGGAGCCAGTCGCTTCGCGTTGAGCAGGAGGAAGACCATTAGCGCCGAAGCCAAACCCAGCCAGGCAGCCCGCGCCAGGCTGTAGACCACAGCGAGTAGAACCACCGAGGTGGCTGCGGACAGAAGGACGAGCCGCACCCGTCGTCGTTCACCGAGCAGAAGCCCGAATCCAACGGGAAAGACCATGCACAGAAACGCCCCCAAGTGATTACTATTCCCCAACGTTGACACTACACCGACGCGAGGCAAGCCGGTAGGATCGAAACCGAAGTGCTGACAGAGGGCGACCGCGGAAGCCACGAATCCCCCCCACAGCACGGCGTGCGCAAGGCGTCGCGCCCCTTGTGTGTCCCTGAAGGTCCTCGCTGTAATCCAACCGACCGGGATCAGGAGAAGCAGCACGAGAGCGTTTTGAAAGCTCCCATAGGACCCGAGCAAGCTGGACGGACGGTTAGCGGAGAAGATCGTGCCCAGGAGGATTCCTGCCGCGTGCAGGGAGAGGAGAAGCGCAAACCGGACTTGTCCGCGATCGAGAGGGGCAGAGGTCTCGCGGTAGCGCGGCAGCAACCAGGCCAGTAGGAGCACCGCGCTCAGTGACAGCGTCAGGCAAGTCTTCGGCAGCTCGAAGGGATCGTTCAGCAGAGAACAAAAGCAGAGGGGCACGAGGACAACCAGCAAGTAGAGGAGCAATGGAGGGAGAGATCGCGCAATCCAAGACGTTGCTTTCTCTGCTCTGCCGGAAACTGCGTCCTCTGATTCCTTTCGCGCTTTACCCGACGGACCATGGGGTTTCACCAAGGACATTGCACTCACCAGCTTTGGTTGATGCTCTCTTCTGGGTCTCACGGCATCCTATCTTTACCAACGAGCGAAGTCAACTATTCGGGCAGGTCCATTTTCTGTCTGCCTACCTTTGACTATTGAACGCGAAATAGTTATAATGCGGGCAGTTGATGGAGGGACGTGCATCAAAAACCGTGTCCCCTTGCCAATCGCCAGTTCTCTGGAAGGAGTGAATGCTGCACGCATGGACATAAACGAGGAAGACATCTACAACCTGACTCCTCTCTGCAATTGCTGCCGGAAACGGATGACACGCATCATCATGCCCCATTCAGGCTTCAACGAATCGGGGGACTATCTCTTCCACTGCAAACTATCCGGGAAAATCTCCAAGGTCAACAGCATCGAGGAAGTAATCAAAACCGGTAAACAGGAATCCAACACTTAGGGTTCCGCGCCCTCTACGTCTGTCACAGCACAATCGATTTCAGCCGACATTATCTGTTAGCCCATCATCGCATCAGCTTCCGTAGCAAGGCAGAGAAAACGTTTGGGACCAACGCCATCCATTTCGATTACAATCCAGGACGAGCCCGATGTTGTCATCGCCCGCACGGAGGCCAAGTATCTGGCACGGGAAATTGGCTTCGACCAGGTGGACCAATCTCGTATCGCGACAGTCGCCTCTGAGTTGGCTGTCAATGTCCTCCGCCACGCGCATCAGGGCGTCATGCGGGCCTCACTCCTCCAACAGAACGGACTGTTCGGGCTGGAGATTGTCTTCCAGGACCAGGGCCCGGGCATTCCCGACGTCGAGTCTGCCGTGAACGGCACATCTCCGCCGAACGGGAAAAATAGTTTGGGCTTGTCCGCCACAAAGATCCTGGTGGATGAGTTCGAGATCGAGTCTCAGGTGGGTCAGGGCACTACGGTTGTGATTCGAAAGTGGATGCGATGTTGAAGAGACGAGATGCGTTCTCCGTCGTGATCTGCTCCACAACCGTGACGCTGAGCCCCTTCACTTCTGCGACCTTCTCTGCGACCTCCACGACGTAAGCCGGTTCGTTTCTCTGACCTCGCTTGCTTTGCGGGGCCAAATACGGACAGTCGGTTTCGATCAACAGCCGATTCGACGGCGTTTCCTTCACCACCGATCGCAAGGCTTCCGATCTCTTGTAGGTGATCACTCCTGTGAAGCCAAGATGGAGGCCCCGGTCCAAGACGTGCCGGGCGTAGTCTCCATCGCTTGTAAAGCAGTGAAACACGCCGGACACCTCTCCTCTTCTCTCTTCTTCGAGGATCCTCAAAGTGACTTCGTCTGCCTCACGATTGTGTATGACCAGGGGCAAGCCGGTTTCAAGGGACAGGTGGAGAAGGGACCGAAAGGTCTCTTCCTGGCAGGAGCGCGGGGAAAAGTCGTAATGGAA